>NZ_JBNPLS010000009.1:0-97469 GCF_050313595.1 Desulfovibrio sp. SGI.169
AAAATTGGAGTTTTTAACTTCAAATAACAAACTGCCGAACCTCAAAAAACAAACGAGGAAAGGCGGATCAAGTAACCAAGAGCTATCTCTCTTAAAGACCTGACACAGCCGTGGCTCATATCGGTAATACTGACGCACTGCCTCCTGCATTTGTACGGAAGTTTATCCACGTGGGCAGGTTACTCCATCGGCTCCGGCCAGACACAGCCGCCCCTTCTTCTGATGCGGATACCGGTAGGTATCTTGGTGGGCATCCTCTGCCTAGGCGGCTGTATGATTGAGGGCATTCTCGCAGCAAAAGCCTGTGGCGAGGGCAGCGGCATATGGCGCAAGCACGCACTTGCGGCGATGGTTCTGCTCGTGCCGGGCACATGGAGCATTAGCATGGTTGTGTTCCGAGCAATGACGATTTTTTGTTATTTTAGATAGTTATGAACAGCACCTCGTGACTCTTTTCAGCGTCCATTCGAGCAAGGTATGCTACCTTCAGGAGAATAGAACCTTCCCTCATTGAACACGGAGAACCATCGGGAGGATTATTTTCAACTTACATAATCCTACCACTGCCGCTCGAAAATCCCACATGCTACAGCTTATGTCCGAAAACCGATTTCTCGGAGGTTGTAGCTATGCAAGGACTCTCAAGACGACAGAGGCAAATTGTCATGCTGATGGTGATGGGGAAGTGCCCCAAAAGAGATTGCCCGCATGTTATCCATTCAATGCACAACTGTTTACAGGCATCAAGCGACCATCAGGAAATTATATGGCGTGAATGGAAGCATTAAACTTATGCGGGAAATTCTATCTGAAACGACAAAAGCGCTATCTCAACTTGTC
Organism: Desulfovibrio sp. SGI.169; assembly: GCF_050313595.1. NCBI lineage: Bacteria > Pseudomonadati > Thermodesulfobacteriota > Desulfovibrionia > Desulfovibrionales > Desulfovibrionaceae > Desulfovibrio > Desulfovibrio sp. SGI.169. Next base: position 841 of record NZ_JBNPLS010000009.1, read on the forward strand.
CTTACTCCTCGTGGAAAGGAAGTTTTTGAACTCATTCTGGATGGAAAAACAAGTAACGAAATTTCCAGATTCCTCGGCATAAGTTATAGTGGAGTTCTTCGCCACAGAGAAAAAATCCTGGAACAAAATGATTGTCACAGCATGAACGAACTTGTCGCAAAATATTACGGGCTGTTAGCTGATTCACTCCCTGATTGTATCGGAGCCTGATATATGCTTACAGAAAAACACACAGTCATCGTCACCACTCCTGAAGAATTGCTTCCCCTGCTTATGGAAGCTATACGGGCAGTGGAAGAAGAGAGAAAGACTGATGATGTCGGTTCACAAGGAAAAAGACTGCTTTCTCCAAAAGATGTCGAATACGAGTTCGGTATCCACAGGAAAATGCTGGCCGAATGGCGTGCAGAGGGGATTGGCCCAGCGTACACCACATTCGGCAGACGCATCCTCTATGAACGGGCAGTCGTCGAAAACTACATCATTTCCAAACGGATCAAAACTTCCGGGTACTCTGGCATATGACGATTTCAGGCCAGCATCTCTCCTATAATCGAAAGCTTCTCGCTTTCCTGCCCTGGGAAAAGGTGGGCGTATCTCATGGTCATGGTGATATTCTTGTGACGCATGAGCTTTTGCAGCTCCATGAGCGAGACCTTGCCGGATTGCGCCAACCAGGAGGCGAAGGTGTGCCTCATGGTGTGCAGGGTAACAGCGTACAGGCTGTCGCCATCTTCCGACGCCAGTCCGAGCTTCCTGACTGCGGTCTGGAAGCAGGCGGGCGTCTTGTCAAACGCCGTCCGTTTGCGGGGCTGCTGGAAAATAGGTTCCACAGGCTTGCGCCTGTATGCCTGAAGCATCTGGATCATATCTTCCGGCACACGGACGAAAACACGTTTTCCCCCTTTCTGAATGACATAGAGGCCGCAGGCGTTGGCATCCACATCCTGCCCGCGCAGCTTGAAAATCTCCGTGGGCCGGAGGCCCGTTCGCAACGAGAGCAGGGCCATGTCGTGCAACTGAGGATGACGCTTTTCGAGATCATCCAGAAGGGCTTTGGCTTCCTCTCTGGTCAGGAAGCGCAATCTTTCATTGTTGGCTTTGACCATCTTCCATGTGCCGCTCTTGGTGGACAGCGGATTGACGCCGCTCCATGCGCCGGTGGCGATGGCACGGTTTATGGCGGAGCGCATGAACGAAAAAATATTGTTCACGGTCTGCCCGGCAAGCGTTTTCCTGGGCTTTGTCTTGGAGACGGACTTGACGGCGCTGCTCTTTTTGGGCTTTGTATTCCCGGTGGGTGTGGCGAGCAATTCAGCCTTGAGATTGGAGAGCAGCCCGGCACTCAGATCGGAAACCGGCAAATCGTGAATTTTGGCCTTGAGGTGGGCGCTGTACTGGCTGTAGTGCTGGTCAACATACTTCCCTTCGCTTCTGCCCCATTCAAGGTAGGCGTCCACGAGTTGGCCGACCGCCACTCTGTCGCGGGCTGCCGGGTCTATGCCTGTGACGGCGATCTCGGCAATGAATTTTGCCCGCTCGCTTTTGACCATTGGAGGTCGAACGCCTTCGCTGTGCCTGCCGACCGTCTTCCAATGGCCTTTGCCTTGGGCATCGGTGTAGCAGAAACAATAGATTCGATCCGGCTCTCCCGTCTTGGGGTTGCGTTTTTTGGAAGACAGGCGGTAGTACACGCCCTCGAACTTGGTTTTTATGTATTTTCTATCGGTTACGTCGCTCATGGAGACATGATAACGACGAAAAACTTAAAAGGAAAGATGGTTATCCATCCATTATCCAAAATGGATTTTCGGGATAAAAATGATGAAGATAACTACTTGTTTTTATTGATAATATTAGCAATATTCATGGCAGTATGTGAGAGAGATTCGCTCTCAAGCGAGCAAGGCTATGGAGAGTTACCCAAGCGCGATCATATATCTTGCGTCGTCGGGCGTTCAACAGAATTTTTTCAATATCCTGTTTTAAGGATTGCGAACCGTGAAAGCGGATAAGCGCGGCATGGATATCATCCTCTGACGCGCCTGGATTTCAGCCAAGGGGGGCATAAAGATCACGCATTGGTCAGCCTCTCGTATGCAGCCTTAATGCGGGAAAATGATTCCCCTGCCTCGCGCATGGCCTCCTCCCCAAGAATCTGATACTTATCAGGATGGTGAATTTTTACGAGGCGCACATATGCCTTACGGATTTCTTCTTTTGTGGCCCCTTCATCCAGACCAAGCAAGCCAAGATCGTGGAGTCTTATATTCTTGGGCGCTGTGGCGTCAGATGATGGGCTGTTGTCTGTGCCTTCGCGCTTTTGCCACCATGAAACATCATCTAGTTGGGGTAACTCTGGCAACGGACAACCACCAGAAACCTCTTTAAAAGCGCTTTCTAGCTCATTAGGTTGAAAGCGGAGAAGTCGAGTAAGGAACAGGAGAAATTCATGTTCAGATATGGTCAGATACCCATCGTCTATAGCTATGGCACACATGAGATTAATGATTGAAATCCTTTGCTGATAATCGGCGGATGCAATTACCTCACAGGCAAGCTGAAGACTGGCAAGATCATGTTCCGCAACGGATACTACCAACGTCTTTTGCTCTGTTTCCGTAAGGTCAGGGCAAAGTTTGTGCATCGTTTTCAGCAATTCAACTGGATCCCTACCACCGAATTTTGCCATCCACATTCCAAGCGAGGCTAAGGCACACTGGCGAGCATGCGGGGCGCAATCTATCATAAATGGGGCGAGCAGGGCATCAAGGAGCTTTGGCATCCTATTTTCCTCTTTTACCTTCTCCCTACCAGCAAACCGATAGGGGTGCAACGGGCGCGGATTTTTCTTGAGAAAGTCGAGAGAGTAGGGGCAAGAAAAAGCTCTTGATTTTTGTAGCTGATTAGCTACATTCATTTCATGAACACCATCTACCAGTCCGAAATTTTTACCCGATGGTTGAACTACCTGACTGACATGCGCGCCAAGTTCGCCATCCTTGCCAGAATACGGCGGGCCGAATTGGGAAATTTCGGAGATTGCAAGCCAGTGAGAGAAGGTGTTTCCGAAATGCGTATTCATGTGGGCAAGGGATACCGCGTTTACTTCATGCAAGATGGTGAGCGTGTATATCTGCTTCTCGCCGGGGGAGACAAGGCCAGACAGAGGAAAGACATCGCAACTGCCCTTGCTCTGGCGCGTGATAGGAGGGAATTACCGTGAAGTTCGCGAAGTTTGATATAACGGATTACCTTGATAATGAAGAGGCTCTTGCGGCCTACCTTTCCGCTGTTATGGAGGAGAACGACCCTGATTTGCTGCTTGTCGCGCTGGGAGACATTGCACGAGCCAGAGGCATGGCAAAGCTGGCGGAAGATTCCGGCTTGAATAGGGAGAGCCTTTACAAGGCGTTGCGTCCCGGGGCCAAACCGCGTTTTGATACGGTGTTCCGTATCATGACCGCGCTGAATATCAAGATGCAAGCAACGACAACATCATGAAGAATATGATTGAGGGCAAGAAAAAGCCGCCCGGAGGCGGCTGGAAAAATATGGGGGAGGGGACTACTTGAGGAAGGCGAACAGCGCGACGATGAACGCGATTTGGCCGGCGGCGATCCCCAGCATCCAGCGCAAAAGATCGTGCTTCAGTTCCGCCAGGCGGATATCAAGATGTTCCTTGGTGACCAGCTTGGAGTCAACTAGGTCGCGCAAAGCGTCTGTCTGCACCTTGGCTTGCGCTTCAGGCACTCCGGCGGCCTTCAATTTTTCAAAGTATCCAAGGGTATCAAATGTCGTGGTGGTCATGTTGGCCTCCTACAGCCCAGAGATAACCATTTCCAGGGCGGGTGTCCACAGAAAGCCGGGAGATTGAGGGCGGGTGAGCTTTGAGCGGGTCAAAACGCGGACAAATTTGCAGGTCTGGCCAGGTTTGGCCAAACCTGCGACTTAAAGGCTGACAAAAATTCCCACATGGGCAAAATGATTTTGAAAGCGGATATCCCGCTTTCGGAACCATTTCATCTCATCTGGAGGAATATCATGGCTGAATATGCAAGCAAGGGTGTGGCCGGTTCCGGTCTTGGTCTGGGCATTGCGGGCACCGCTCTTGGTCTGCTCAACGGCGGTTTCTTTAACGGTTTCGGCGGCTGCTTGGGCGGCAACGGCGCCGCGGCCATGGCCGGGCAGGGCACCTATCAGGTTGCCATCTCCGCCAAGGATGCGGAAATCGGTCAGCTCAAGGCCGAACGCTATGCCGACGGCGTGGGCGTCAACACGTTCAAGGAAGCCCTGACCGCCATGGACAAGCGCTTTGACGAAAACCGCGCTCGCATCGCCGCCCTGGAACGGCTCGTGGCCGAAGGCGCCGTACGCGAAGAGGCCATGCGCGGCGAAATCCGTCTGCTGCGCTGCCAGATGCAGGGCGCCTATGTTCCCGGCAAGCTGGTGATGCCCGCCGACGCCATCTGCCCCGAACAGATGCCGCGCTACAATTCGTGGGCGGTCCCTACCACTCCGCCGAAAAAACCGAGGAAAAGGCGCTCAAGACCGTTGACCACATCCTTGAGGAGAGCAACGGCCACCTGGACAGCGAGGAGCTGGACGACCTCAAGGACGCCTGGAAGATCATCTGCATGGCTTCTGGCTGCCATCACCATGAGATGAAGGCCGGAACCGCAGCCGGCAAATAGTCTTGACATCCTGCAAAATGGCCCCCGGTTCCCTATTGTGGCTCCGGGGGCTGTGTATTTTGGGGAGGGGAGGATTGCCCGAGCGGGCTGAGGATGTGCCCTTGGCACGTAGGGGAAAAGAGAAGTTGCACCACGGTGCTTGGTGCATGATTTATATAACTATATGAAATTATTAAATGGCATCTGGGACTTAGAATCCAGCACCTACGGTATGGGGGTTCAAGTCCCCCCTCTCGCACCATTAAGCTTCCTCTTGTCGCGGCCAAAACCTCGCTTCAGGCCCAGACCTCATAAAAAATACGTTATGGGTTTTGTTGGCGGGTAAAGAGAGAATCTTCCGCGCGCCGCCCGAAGCGGGCGAAGGGCGGGGCTGTCGCCGCAACAATCCAGAAAAGCAGGAATTTTCGCGCTGACAAGCAAATGGGCGATTTTTGGAGGGAGCGCACTCATGCGCATGACCGACAAAAATCGCACAGTGACGCGGCCAGCGCGCAAGCGGACGTTTTTGACGGATAATTGTGGCGGAACAACCCCCCTGGTCAGCGGCACATAAGAGAGTCTGACATGGAGCCTTTCAGGAAGGCATTTTCGCATGGCGCTCCTTGCATGGCGAATTCCGGCCTGATCTGGGAGCGTGAGAGACCGCCCCGCCGCCGAATGTCCACCCTCTTTTTGGCCCGACCGGGCGCGCACGGCCAGGCCATGCTCCCGGCTTCACAAAATCTGCCATGGACCGGGTGAGCCCGCTTGACGCCGTCGCGGCATACAGCTAGTATTTATATGTATTTCTATAAGATGAGTTCCTTGGTTGTGGTTAAGCGCATGAATTTTCCGGGCAGTATTTAGCGTCTTCCACAGGCTTGTTCCGTTGGCGTCATGCCTCTTTGAGAGAATATGGCCTTTTGCCGTTCAAGGGAAAATCGGGGCTGGGCTTGGCTTTGTCAGGTCAGAAGATCACGGCGTGTCGGGTTTTTTCTCTGTAAGGTCCTTGGGAGCTTTTCAAGAGAGGATGTCATGAGCATAGCCAAAGTCATAAAGATTTCCAATATCACCATATTGTTATCTATTTTTATGCTATCAGCCATTATCTATCAGTCTGTATCCAGCATTTATGAATATGTTGAGAAGGAAAACTTGAATTACAAATCAATAATGCTGGCTGGCGAATTGAGACATTCGTCAAGGGAACTGACGGAGAATTTCAGACTTTACATCATGACTGGAAATGATGAATATAATAAAGCATATTGGAACATAGCCAAAGAGCGTTCCGGAATAATACCCCGGTCACATGATAAAGCGGTGTCGCCTGGCGAAAAAACTGAACTTTCCACCGTTATAGAAAAAATTATACCTCACGAATATTTTTATATGGTAAAAAGAGCGCTGATGCTGTCAGATGATCTTATTCATTTTGAAAATGACGCCATGAATATAATAAAAAAACACGATCGTACGGAACAAGATGTTTTGAAGGCTAAGGAGTTGGCGTATAGTCCGTATTATATATTAAAAACACATGAAATAATGTCGATTATTGCTCAATTTTATACTGAAATCAATAATAAATCAAAAAATCCGTGGGGGATTTAAAAAACGTTATTTGATCATATTCTATTACTTTGTGCTATCTATATAATTTTTATAATCATGATAATATCATTTTTAATATATGTAAGAAAGAATGTGTGTAGTCAAATAGAAATGATAACACGTTTTGTCAGTGGTATTACTGACGGAAATCATTTGGAAAGAATTAAGATAATTTCAGATGATGAAATGGGAAAGCTGTCTCATTCCTTAAATGTAATGCTTGATAGGCTTCAGGATGAAACAATCAAGTCCAGTACGGATCATCTGACGCATCTCTATAACCGAAGAGTATTTGAAAAAAATCTCGAACAACTCAATGAGCGGCAACTTTTTTCCCTTCTCGTGCTGGACCTCGATTTGTTCAAGCATGTGAACGACCGTTTCGGTCATCTCTGCGGTGATGATGTTCTGCGGCATTTGGCGGAAATAATGCAAAAAAGCTGTCGAAAGGGGGATATTGTCGCGCGCCTTGGCGGAGAGGAGTTTGCCATTCTTCTGCCCGCGCCGGCTTCCGAGGCCGCCATTCTTGCCGAGCGCATCCGCGACGCCATGGAAAAGGCGGCCATACTTCCTGACGGCTCCTCAGTGACATGCAGCATCGGCGTTACGCAATATATTCCCGGAGAAAAGGGGAAGGAATTTTTGGGTCGCGCGGATCAGGCGCTCTACAGGGCCAAGGAGAACGGGCGCAACAGAGTGCATGTGGTGTGACGCTGCCGGAGCCTGATCGCCAGGTTCAGACCTCATTAAAAAAGATGTTCCGGGGTTTTGTCGCAAACGAAGCCATGAAACCCGACGGCGCGCGGAAGTGGCGGGCAATTTGCCTGACAGTCGCGGTTCTGATGCCGGTTGCGGCTCGTCTGGGACGCCTCCCGGGGGAAAAAAGTGGGCGGGAGCGGCATATCGGCATGAAAACGTTTAACCCGACCGAGGGAAGCCCTAACCGCTTGAGCCACTCAAGGCGCGAAAGATTCTGCCCGCTGCCGCTGATTACTTCCCGCCGAACAGACCGCCCAGAATGCCCCGGATAAGGGACTGGCCGATTTTGCGGCCCACGGCGCCGGTCACGGTGCGCCGGGTGGAGCGGGCCACTTCGCCGAGCAGCGCGCCGAAGACGTCATTCTTTTCCTCTTCCTTGCGGCGGCGGGTTTCTTCCCGTTCGCGCTCGCGTTCAAGGCGCGCCATTTCCTTTTCGCGTTTATGCTCTTCCCTGCGGCGCTTTTCCTGCTCTTTTTCGCGGCGCAGGGCGTCTTCTTCTCGCTGTCGCGCGGTAAAGCGGTCAGTCAGCATTTCATAGGCGGATTCCCTGTCAATGGGCGTATCGTACCGCCCCGCCATGCGGGAAGAGGCCATGGCGGCGGCGCGTTGCGCATCGCTCGCCGGGCCGACCAGCGATTCCGGCGGCAGAACCAGCGCGCGTTCCACCATTTCCGGCGCGCCCTTGGCGTTGAGGAAGGAAACAAGCGCCTCGCCGGTTTTCAGATCGGCAATGGCCCGCGCCGTGTCAATATTCGGATTGGGGCGAAAGCTTTCCGCCGCCGCGCGCACGGCTTTTTGGTCGCGTGGGGTATAGGCGCGCAAGGCGTGCTGCACCCGGTTCCCCAGTTGGGAAAGCACCGTGTCAGGTATGTCCGCCGGGTTCTGGGTAATGAAGCAGACGCCCACGCCCTTGGAGCGGATCAGGCGCGTCACCTGCTCCATCTTGCTCAGCAGGACGTCGGACACGTCGTCAAACAGCAGATGGGCTTCGTCAAACATGAGCACAAGCCGGGGAATCTCCCGGTCGCCCACCTCGGGCAATTGTTCGTAAAGCTCGGAGAGCAGCCAGAGCAGCAGGGCGGCGTAGGCGCGCGGCTGGTTGATCAGGCGGTCGGCGGCGAGAATGTTGATAATGCCCCGCCCTTCAATGTCGTTCAGCATGAGGTCTTCAATGCGCAGGGCGGGTTCGCCGAAAAAGGCGTCCGCGCCGTCCGCCTCCAGCTGGAGCAGCGCGCGTTGAATCGCCCCCAGGCTGGCCGTGGAGATATGCCCGTAGTCTTTGAAACTGTCCCTGTCTTCCCGCGCAAGGGCAAGCATGGCCCGCAGGTCTTTAAGATCAAGAAGCAGCAGCCCCTGATCGTCAGCCGCCCGGAACACGATATTCAGGATGCCGCTCTGCGCCTCGCTGAGGTTGAGCAGGCGGGCCAGAAGCAGCGGCCCCATGTCGCTGATGGCGGCACGCAGCGGGTGCCCCTTTTGTCCGCTTACGTCCCAGAAGCAGACCGGGCAGGCCCGGTTCACATAGCCGTGGGCCGGCAGGCCGAGCTCCGCGATGCGGGCCGCGATGCCGCCTTCGGGGTTGCCCGGCAGCATGAGGCCGGAAAGGTCGCCCTTGATGTCGGTGAGAAAGACCGGCACGCCGAGCGCGCTGAAGCTCTCCGCCATGTTCTGAAGCGTCACGGTCTTGCCCGTGCCGGTGGCGCCGGTGATCAGCCCGTGACGGTTGACCATGCGGGGGTTGAGACAGAGTTCTTTCATGGTTCCGTCTTTCTGCGGGGCGGAAGCGATGAACAGGCGTTTGTCGGATGTGAGCATGGAAACCTCCAGGACGAAATGCGGAACATGCAAAAGCGGCGCTTGCCTTCAATGTAGAAACAGGGCGGGCTCTTGTCCAGCGCGTGCAATGCGCTCCCCTGCGCTGATTTTTCCACCATGGGTTGAAAAAGCCGTGGCGCGTCGCGAGGAACGCCTTTTGCGGGCAAGAAAGCTGTGCCGGACCAGGCCGTTTTGCTATGGATATGTCCAGACGGCATACACGGCCTCCCGGCGGCGGGCTTGCGCGACGCTGGGCGTCAACCGCGGTATTGTGCGGCGCCCTCCTCCACAGGACCGGGATGCGGACCTCCGCCGACGCCTGCGGGAACTGGCGGAGGAACGGCGGCGTTTCGGCGTTCAGCGGCTGCATGTCCTGTTGCGGCGTGGGGGGCTTGTGGTAATCACAAAAGGACGGAGCGGCTCTCTTCATGGCGCGCAGGGCCACAGCTCAAAGGGCTCCGCTGGCAGACCGCTTTCGGCGCGCATAAAAAAACGCCCCGCTGGGGGCGTTTTTTTATGCGGCAATGTCGGAGCGGGCTTATTCAGCGGCCTTGGCGGCCTGATGTTCGGCAATGACCTTTTCGGCCACAGGCTGCGGCGCTTCCTCGTAGTGGTCAAACTCCATAGTGAAGAAGCCCTGGCCGCCGGTCATGGAACGCAGGTCGGGCGCGTAGCGCAGCACTTCGCTCATGGGCACATGGGCCTTGATTTCGGTGACGCCCGCCTGGGAGTCGGAACCCAGCACCTTGCCCCGGCGGGAGGAAAGGTCGCCGATCACGTCACCCATGCTTTCATCGGGAATGGATACGGTCAGCAGCACGATGGGTTCCAGCAACATGGGCTTGAGGCTTTCCATGGCTTTTTTGAAAGCCAGAGAGCCGGCCACCTTGAAGGCCATTTCCGAGGAGTCCACGGTGTGGTAGCTGCCGTCGTACACCTTGACGCGGAAGTCCACCACCTGGCAGCCGGCCAGAAAGCCGCGCGCCGCCGCCTCCTGAATGCCCTTGTCAATGGCCGGAATGTACTGGCGCGGGATGACGCCGCCCACGATGGCGTCTTCAAAGACATAGCCCGAACCCCGCGGCAGGCCCTCCATCTCGATCCAGCAATCACCGAACTGGCCGCGCCCGCCAGACTGCTTTTTGTGACGTCCCTGCACCTGGCATTTGCCGCGCACGGTTTCGCGGTAAGGCACTTTGGGCGTCTTGAGCACAATATCAATCTTGAAGCGGCGTTTGGCCTTCTCCACGGAAAGTTCGATATGCAGCTGACCCATGCCGGAGAGCAGGATGTCGCCGTTTTCTTCGTCGCGGCCCAGGCGAAGGGTGATGTCTTCGTCCAGCAGGCGCTGGATGGCCGCGTAAACCTTGTCTTCCTCGCCTTTTTCTTTGGGGGCCAGGGCATAGGTGATCAGTTGCGGCGGCAGCTCCGGCATGGGCAGGGCGAAAGGCGCTTTTTCGTCGCAGAGGGTGTCGCCGGTGCGCGTATTTTTAAGCTTGGCCACGGCCACAATGGCGCCCGGCCCCGCGGGTTCTTTGCAGGGGGTCTGGTTTTTGCCCACCAGATAGAGCAGGTTGCCCAGGCGCTCATTCTCTTCGCTGCGCATGTTTTTGAGCGTGGCGTCGCCGCTGATGACGCCGGAAAGCACCCGCATGATGGAAAGCTGCCCGGCAAAGGGATCAGCCAGGGTCTTGAACACAAAGCAGGCCAGCGGGCCGTCCGGGTCGGGCGCGCGTTCGGCCCCGGCGGCGTCTTTAAAGGGCGGCCGGTCCAGCGGCGAGGGCAGCAGGGCTTCCACCGCATCCAGCACGGCTTTGCCGCCCTTGTTCTCCAGGGCGGAGCAGACCAGCACCGGGGTCAGTTCGCCGCTGAGCACGCCCTTGCGCAGACCCGATTGCAGGTCTTCCAGAGAAAGGCCGCCTTCTTCCAGATATTTTTCCATCAGGGCTTCATCGCTTTCAGCGATGTTTTCCACCGTGACGTCGCGCAGCAGGCTCATGTCGTCCAGCAGTTCGGCGGGAACTTCCGTTTCGCTGACGGAACCGTTTTCGCCAAAGGTGAAGGCCTTGCCCGCCAGCACGTCCACCATGCCGGTAAACGCCTCGTTCTGCCGGATGGGCAGTTGCAGGGCCACGGGCTTGACGCCCAGGGCCGCCAGGCCGTCAAAGGCCATGTGAAAGTCGGCCCGGTCGCGATCCAGCTTGTTGATGACGATCATGGCCGGCAGGTTCTGCGCGCGCGTCATGCTCCAGAACTTTTTGCTCAGGGGGCGCACGCCGTCCACGGCATCCAGCACAAAGAGCACGCTGTCCACGCCCTTGAGCAGGCACTCCATATCGCCGGTAAAGTTGCCGTCGCCGGGGATATCCAGCAGAAAATGGCGGTTCTTGTTCCAGAGATAGGTGGCGCAGGCGGGCTGCACCGAACCGCGGCGGCGCACTTCCTCGGGTTCGTAGTCAAGGCAGGTGGCGCCGTCTTCAATGGCTCCCATGCGGGTCACGGTCCCGGCGTTGAACAGCAGCATTTCGGCCAGCGACGTTTTGCCGCAGCCGCCGGTGCCGACGAGAGCGAAAGTGCGTTGCATTTCCAGAGGGGTTGGCATGGTTTTCTCCCTATAGTAGGCGATATGGCGGCGCGAAAAGAAGAGCGCGCAAGCCGGGTGAACGAAGCCAGGGAAGGCCCGCGCGCGGGCCGCGCGCGCCAATCAGGGGTAACGATACAGTCTTGCACGGAAAAAGGGAAGAGCCTCGCGCCCCTGTCGTGGCCCCGCCGGATACGGTCGCGGCGCTTGACAGGGGCGCCGGCAATGACGAGAGTAGCCGCAAAGGGAGGATCGTGCCGATGCTTCTGGAATGGGCCGTGGCCGGAGCGGTAATTCTGGCGGGCCTGATTTTCTGTCTGCGCATCATGCGGCGCGGCATCACCACGCTGGAGCAGGATCGGGATCAGTATCTGGAGCGCATCCGGGCCGGCGAGCTTCAACTGCGCGAGGACAGAAAGAATATTTCCCTGGAAGAACAGTGCCGGGTGCTGCGTGCGGCGGTGGAGGATCTGCTGCGTCTGGCGGGCAACCCGCCCGGCCATGAACTGTCCGGCGACGGCCCGCGCCTGCTGCTGCGCACCCCGACAGGGGAGTGGCGTCTGGAGCTGAACATGCGCGAGCGGTCGCTGCGCACCACCCGCAAGGTTCCGCACGGCCGCAGCCGCTGGCTGTTGAGCGGCGGCGGCCATGAAGAAAGCTTTGACGACCTGGCCGACCTCATGCGCAGTCTTAATGCCCGCTTGCGCGGCGACGAAACGACGCCGACCGGGCTGGAGCACCTGGCGCGCCGTCTTTCCCGCCGGCGTTGACGCCGCCCGCGACAGGCCGGCAGCGCGGGCTGTCCGGTCGCGGCGCGGCCCCGCGTCAGTCTCTGTCTTTCACGCACAAGCTCCGAAACCAGTCCGGCACGGGCACGGGGCGTCCCTGGGCGTTGACCAGGGCGTGCTGGGTCATGCCTTCGGCCAGCAGGCGCGTCTTGTCCTCGTTCCATATCTCATATACAAAACGCAGTGACGCCCGCCTCCATTCGCTGACGGCCGCGCGCGCCAGCACCAGATCATCGTAACGCGCCGGCGCGCGGTAGCGGCACTGGGCCTCGCGCACGGGCAGGATAATCCCCTTTTTCTCCACGTCCGCATAGCTCATGCCACATTGCCGGATGTAGGCGCTGCGGGCGCGCTCAAAAAGATGCAGGTATTCCGCGTAATATAAAACCCCCATGGTGTCCGTTTCGCCGTAGGACACGCGATGGGGCAGCCACACTTCTGGAGAGGGAAAGTCATGCACGGGCAAGCTCCTTGTTTCGACGCGCGCCGCAAAGGGCGCGCGACAGTATGGGGGGGCGCGTTGCGCCCGGCCTTGATTGTGGTTTTGCTGGCGAGTCTCGCGCTTTCCGCCTGCGCCGGCAAAAAGCCGCGGCCCGAGGAACCGCCGCCGGGGCCGGCGGTGGCCGCGCGGGAAAGCCCGGAATTTTTCGTCGCCAATCTGGCCCCCCGCAACCAGGATTTGAGCAGTTGGAAGGACATGGCGCCTACCGTGCGCAAGTCTTTGCGCTATGTCAACAGCAAGCCGCGGGACGCCGTGGCCGTCAAACGGCCGGGCCTGACCGTGACCTGGGGCGAACTTGCCCGCAGCCTGACCCGTCTGCGGGATTTGCTGCCGCGCCTGGATGCGGAACCCGGCCTGCTGCTGGCGAACTTTCGCTGGGTGGAAGTGACGGGCGGCATCAACTATTCCGGCTACTACGAACCGCAGGTGCGGGCCAGCCGCACGCGCAAGCCGGGCTATACCCAGGCCATCTACGGCTTGCCGCCGGATCTTGGGCGGGTGCGCGCCAAACGCGGCCGCTACTATGACCGCCGCGCCATTGAGGAAAAACAGGTGCTGGCCAATCGGGGCCTGGAACTGGCCTGGGCCGCGGACCCTGTGGATGTCTTTTTTCTGGAAATTCAGGGGTCGGGCCGTCTGATTTTTGATGACGGCACACAGGCCTATGTGAACTACGCCGGGCAGAACGGGCACAAGTACAAGAGTTCGGGCCGGATCATGCGTGAAAAGGGTCTGCTCAGGCGCGGCGACATTTTTGAGCAGCGCGAGTGGTTCAGAAACAACCCCGGACGGGTGCGCGAAATTCTCAATGACAACCCCAGTTACGTCTTTTTCAAATTCGGCGGCCGCGGCCCCACCGGAGCCATGGGGCATGAGGTGGACGACTGGCTCTCCCTAGCCACGGACCGTTCTTTCATCCCCCTGGGATCGCTGGTGGCTTACGGAGTAAACGCGCCGGACGAGCGGCGCGGCAGCCTGCCCCTGCGCGGGATCGGCTTTGCCCAGGATGTGGGCGGGGCCATCAAGCGCAACCGCATTGATATTTTCTGCGGCGGCGATGCGCGGGCCAATTATGTGGCCAGTCATCTGGACGCCAAGGGGCCGGCCTGGGTGCTGCTGGCCCGCTGAGGGCGCAACCCAGCCGCGTCAGCATGCCGCCAAACCGCGAAGCGGCTCAGACGGCGCAAACAGCGCAAAGCTGGTTTTGTCATCAATAAGGCCCCGGCGGTCGCCGGGGCCACGGTGCAATGCGGTGCGGTGGGGCGTCATGCCTCCAGAAATGCCTTGTAGGCTTCCAGCGTGGCGTGCAGGTCCGCCACGCTGGTCAGCTCAAAGGGGCTGTGCATGGAAAGCACGGCCGGGCCCAGATCAATGACCCGCATGCCATAGGCCGCCAGAAAAAGGGCCACCGTGCCGCCGCCGCCCAGATCCACCCTGCCCAGTTCGGCCGCTTGCCAGGGAATGCCCCTGGCGTTGCACAGGCCGCGCAGCTCGCCGAAAAATTCGGCGTCCGCCTCGCTGGCGCCGTATTTGCCGCGCGAGCCCGTGAATTTGGAGAAGCAGGGGCCGTAGCCCAGCTGGGCGGCGTTCTGCTTTTCATGCGCCTCCTGAAAATCCGGGTCCAGAGCGGCCTGAACATCGGCGGACAGGGCGCGGCTGCGCAACAGCACATGCGAGGCGGACGCGCCCGGAGCCCAGGCCCGGGCCAGATCCTCCACGCAGTACTGGAAAAAGCGCGAGGAGGCGCCCGTGGCCCCGTCCGAGCCGATTTCCTCCTTATCCCAGAAAATCACGGCCATGTTGCCTTGCCCTTCAGCCGTGAGCAGGGCTTCCAGGGCCGTGAACACGCAGATGCGGTCATCCTGCCCGTAACCGCCCACCAGCGCCCTGTCAAAGCCCACGAAACGCGCCGGCCCGGCGGGCACGGCCTGAAGCTCGGCGGTGATCAGGTCTTCTTCGCTGACGCCGTATTTTTTGTGCAGGATGTCCAGCAGCTGTTCCTTGATCGGCTCCTTGGGCGCGTCCTTGCCTTTTTTGCCGCCCCTGGCCTGCTTGGGGCTGTGCGCCAGGATGAGATTCAGCTTTTCGGCCTCAAAGGCTTCGCTGATGGTCTGGCCGTTCTGTTTCTGGGCCAGATGGGGCAGCAGGTCGGCGATGCAGAACACCGGCTCGCCCGGCTTTTCACCAATGTTTACCGCGATGCTCTCGCCGTTTTCGCGAATGATTACCCCATGCAGGGCCAGAGGCCGCGCCAGCCACTGATACTTGCGTATGCCGCCGTAATAGTGGGTCTTGGCCTGGGCCACGCCGGGCTGCTCGATGAGCGGGCGCTGCTTGAAATCCAGGCGCGGGGCGTCGGCATGGGCCGCGATGAGCGCCAGACCTTTCTCCAGCGGGCGGGAGCCGCGCCGGGCCGCGAACAGGGCCTTGCCGCGCAGGGGCCGCAGCACGCGGTCGGCGGCGAAGTCTTCGCTGTATCCGGCCTGGGCCAGACGTTCACGCGCGTAGGCCACGGTTTCGCGCTCGGTCTTGCAATGGGTCAGAAAGTCGATGTAGCGGGCGGCCAGGGCTTCCATGTCTTTGCGACGTCTGGCGCCGGCATAAGTCTCCCAGGCGTTTTGCGGTTTGTAAGCCAGTGTCTTTTCCATGTTTTTTCCTTTTCCGCTATGCGGTGCGCTTGTTGTCCGCCGTGCGCAACGCCGTTTGCAGGGCGCGCAGAAGCGGCGGGTATTCGTTGCTTTCCAGGGTGCGCGGGTCCAGACAGAAGTGATCGTCCTCCAGGCGGCCCAGCAGGGGGGGGTCAGCGTCCAGCAGGGCCTTTTTCAGGGCAGTGGCGCTGAGCCGCGCGGGTTTGAGGCAGACCAGGCTGGTGGGCAGGTCGTACTGCGGAAAGGCCCCGCCGCCCACGCGCGAAACATCCGGGCGCACGCTCACGGCGCAGCTCTCGCCCAGGGCCTTGCGCAGCCGGGCGGCCAGGGCGCGGGCGCGCCTGCTCAGCTCTTCGGGGCGCAGGCAGATGCGGCGCAGGGTGGGAATGCGCTGGCGGGCCTGTTCCGGGTCCAGATAAAGGCGCAGGGTGGCTTCCAGAGCGGCCAGGCAGAGTTTGTCGCAGCGCAGGGCGCGGGTCAGGGGGTCGCGCTTCAGCGCGTCCACCATTTCTTTGCGTCCGGCGATGATTCCGGCCTGCGGGCCGCCCAGCACCTTGTCGCCGGAAAAAGTCACCAGATCAGCGCCGCCCGCCAGCACCGAAGGCACGGTGGGCTCGTTGGGCAGACCGTGGGAGGAAAAATCCATAAAGCTGCCGCTGCCCAGGTCTTCAAAAAGCGGCAGGCCGCGCTCATGCGCCAGGGCGGCCAGCTCCGGCAGGGGCACGGCGGCGTGAAAGCCCACTATGCGGTAATTGGAGGTGTGCACGCGCAGCAGGGCGCGGGTGTTTTCGTTGATGGCCGCCGCATAGTCGCGCAGATGAGTGCGGTTGGTGGCGCCCACCTCGCGCAGTCGCGCGCCGCTTTTTTCCATGACTTCGGGGATGCGAAAACTGCCGCCGATCTCCACCAGTTCGCCGCGCGAAACGATCACCTCGCCGCCCTTGCAGAAGCCGTCCAGCATCAGCAGCACGGCGGCCGCGTTATTGTTGACCGCCAGGGCGGCTTCGGCCCCGCTCAGGCGGCAGATCAGCTCTTCCACCAGTTCGTAACGGCTGCCGCGCCCGCCGGTGTCCAGGTCAAGTTCCAGATTGCAGTAGCCTCCGGCGGCCAGGGCCACGGCCTGCCGGGCCTCCCGGGCCAGCACCGAGCGCCCCAGGTTGGTGTGCACCACCACGCCCGTGGCGTTGAGCACCGGCCTGAGCCGGGGCCGCAGCCCGGCGCGCGCATGGGCCAGCAGGCCGGGCAGTTGGGCGTCCAGGCTTAACAGGGCGGCCTCGCGGCAGCGTCCGGCGCGGATGTCCTGTCGCCGGGCCTCCCAGAAGGCGGCGACCAGTTCGCGCAACAGGGCGCGCGGAGCCGCCTCCAGTTGGGGATCGGCCCTGGTCAGGGCGTCAAGGCAGAGGTCGGCGGCGGGTATGGCGCGGAAGAGTTCGTTCATGGCAGTGCCTTTGGCGGCGCGGCCGCCGCCAGATTGGGGAAAAGGGTGAAAAATTCGGCCAGCAGATAAAGAGAGCCGGTCAGCAATATGGGCCGCTCAGGGCTTGCGCCTTTCACGCGGCGCGCGGCGGCCAGGGCTCGCGGCAGGGCGTTCGGGCCCTCCAGGGGCCGGGCGGTGGCCGGGGGGAGGCTGTCGCAGGCGGCGGCCACGTTGTGGATATCGGCGGCGCGCGGATTGTCCAGAGCGGGGATGAACAGGGGGGCCGCGCCCAATCGGCGTTTGAGCATCAGTGCCGAGGTGCGCCAGTCCTTGTCGCCCAGGCAGGAAAAAACGGCCCCGGCGGGGCGGACGCCCGACGACTGTTCCAGATAATCCAGCGAGCGCAGCAGGGCGCGCATGCCGTGGGGGTTGTGCGCGCCGTCCAGCAAGAGGGGCGGATACTCCTCCGCAGCGGGTACGCGCTGCAAACGGCCTGCCAAAAAGGCGCGGGTAAGGCCGCGTGTCTGGGCGGCGGCATCGTCGGCCCGTCTGCCCAGCAGCGGGGCCAGTTGCCGCCAGGCCGCGAGGGCCAGCCCGGCATTGACCAGTTGGTGCGGCCCGGCCAGCCCGAGACGGGGCAGCCATGCGGCGGGCA
Source organism: Desulfovibrio sp. SGI.169 (assembly GCF_050313595.1). Classification (NCBI taxonomy): domain Bacteria; kingdom Pseudomonadati; phylum Thermodesulfobacteriota; class Desulfovibrionia; order Desulfovibrionales; family Desulfovibrionaceae; genus Desulfovibrio; species Desulfovibrio sp. SGI.169. The sequence continues at coordinate 18,293 of NZ_JBNPLS010000009.1, forward strand.
GAGCCTCGGCCTGATGCAGGGGCGCATGGCGGGCGCGCGCGGCTTCTTCCAGACAACGCGCGGCCGCGGGAAATTGCGGGGCCGTGCAGAGCGGGGCCGGGCCGCGCACGGCGGCGGCCTTGTCCGAGGCAATGGCCGCGAGGGTGGGGCCCAGAATGTCCCTGTGATCCAGGGCAATGGGCGTGTAGCAAAGCAGGTCGGCATCCAGGGCGGTGGTGGCGTCGTGGCGTCCGCCCAGTCCGGCCTCCAGCACGGCCACATCCACGCCGTGTTCCCGGAAGAGCAGCAGGGCCAGCGCTGTGAGAAATTCAAAGTAGGTCAGGCCGCCGGGCGGGGGGGCCTCGGCCATGAGCGCATTGGCGCGCGCGGTCCAGCTTTCGCCGGGCAGGGCCTGTCCGTTCACGCGGATGCGCTCTTCTGGCGAAACGAAATGCGGCGAGGTGTACAGGCCGGTTTTGCAGCCGTGAGCCGCGCAAAGCGAGGCCAGAAAGGCCGCCGTGGATCCCTTGCCGTTGGTGCCCAGAATCTGAACCACCGTGAAGGGCGGCCGGGTCAGGCCCAGGGCGCTCAGGGCGCGGCGCATGCGGCCCAGGCGCATGTCCATGTGGAAGAGGCCGAGGCTGTCCAGATGGGTCAGTATTTCCCGAAAATTGTGAAACATCGCGCTCATGCCCGCCACAATATCTGAAAGCGCGCCGTCTGTCAGCGGGGAAGAGCATGCTCTTCGGCCGGGGCGTCGGCGGAACGGCGCTCGCGCCTTCGGGGGCCCTTGCCGCGAAAAGCGGCCGCCATGACGGTATGGCGGCCCGGGGCACAGCGTCGCGCGCGTCTTGACGAGGCGGGCCGCCGTCTCTATAGTGAGCGCGCACATGGCGGCTTGCCCGCCGGCCTGGCCTGCGCCCATAGCTCAGATGGATAGAGCAGGAGCCTTCTAAGCTCTTGGTCGGGGGTTCGATTCCTCCTGGGCGCGCCAAAAGAAAACACTGGTCCGCGAGTGACGTCGCGGGCTTTTTTTATGCCGGGGAAGGGGCGTTGCGCGCGCCGTTGACACGGGCGGCATCTTCAAGCAACCTGTCAGCGCGTTTTTTCATGAAAAAAGGGCCATTCAAGCGCTTTGTCGCCTGTCCGCGCGCGGGCCCGGAGCCCGCAACGCCGGGCAAGTCGCCTGCCGCATCGCGGGGCGGGCCGGATCAGAGCGGCCGGAATAACTTCTGAACCCGGCTCGCTTCCCCGTCATAAATCTGGAGGAAATTCATATGGATATGAAAACACTGCGCCAGCAGGCGCGGGAACGCATGAACGGCGCCTGCCGCGTCTGCCCCCACTGCGACGGTCGGGCCTGCGCCGGAGAATTGCCGGGCATGGGCGGCATTCGCACCGCCGCGTCCTTTCGCGCCAATATCGCCGCTCTGGAAAAAGTCTGTCTGAAAATGCGGCTGATCCATGAGGTGCGCGCGCCGGAAACCGCCTGCGAGGTGCTGGGCCTGCCCCTGAGCCTGCCGGTGCTTATAGCGCCTCTGGCGGGCACGGCTTTTAATATGGGCAATGGCCTTTCCGAAGAGCGCTTTGCCCGGGTGGTGACGGAGGGGGCCCGCTCGGCCGGCGGCATCGCCTGCACCGGCGACGGCACGTCCGAAGCTTTTGAGAGCGGGCTGAAGGCTGTTGAGGCTGTCGGAGGCTGGGGCATTCCCGTGATCAAACCCTGGGCGGGCGACGCCTTTTTTGAGAGGCTGGAACGCGTGGCGCGGGCCGGTTGCCGGGTGGTGGGCATGGATATTGACACCGCCGCCATTACCGCGCTGGCCAAGAGCAAGCGCCCGGTGTCGCCCAAAAGCCGTGAGGAACTGAGCGCCATTGTGGAAAGAACGCATGCCCTGGGCCTGAAGTTCATGCTCAAGGGCGTGCTCAGCGTGGAGGACGCGCTGGCCGCCGAAGAGTGCGGCTGTGACGCCATTGTGGTTTCCAACCACGGCGGGCGGGCCTTTGAAGCCGTGCCGGGCACGGCCGCCGCTCTGCCCGCCATTGCCCGCGGCGTGAAAAAAATGACCGTGCTGGCGGATGGCGGCGTGCGCTCCGGCGCGGATGCGCTCAAGATGCTGGCTCTGGGCGCCAGGGCCGTGCTGATCGGACGCCCGGCCATTATCGCGGGCATGGGCGGAGAGGAAGAGGGCGTTCAGATGCTGCTTTCCCGCATGCGGCGTCAGCTTCTGGAGGGCATGCTGCTCACGGGCTGCGCTTCGGTCAGGGAGGCCGGGCCGCATCTGCTGGCCTGAGCTGAGCGCGTTTTGTCCAAAAAATGAAGGCGGCGGCATCATGCGATGCCGCCGCCTTGCCATGCGGAAAAGCGAAGATTATTTGTTCAGGCATGCCTTGATGGCGTTGATCAGACGGTCAATGGGCTCTTCACGCGCGCCCTCGCCCATGACGCCCACGCGGATGACCTTGCCGGCCAGTTCGCCGAGGCCGCCGGCCACTTCGATCTTGTGCTCCTTGCGCAGGCCGGCGCGCAGGGCATTGGCGTCCACGCCGGCGGGCGGCAGGTAAAGGTTGATCTGCGGCGCGCCGCCTTCCTTGGCGAAGGGGATGAAGCCCAGTTTCGCCAGGCCGTCGCTCAGGCGCTGGTGCATGGCAATGTGCCGGGCAAAGGCGGCGTCCAGACCTTCGGTCAGCAGATTGTCCAGGGCCTGGTGCAGGGCATAGTACATGTTGATGGGCGCGGTGTGGTGGTACACGCGCGGCGACCCCTCCCAGTACTTGCGTATGAGGGAGACATCCAGGTACCAGTTGGGCACTTTGGTTTTGCGCCTGGCAATGGCCTCCATAGCCGCGTCGGAGAAGCTCGCGGGCGCCAGCCCCGGAGGCACGGAGAGGCACTTCTGCGAACCGCTGTAAAAGGCGTCGATGCCCCATTCGTCCACGCGCATGTCCACGCCGCCCAGGCCGGCCACGCTGTCCACCAGATAAAGGGTGTCGCTGTTTTTGACCAGTTCGCCGATGGCGGCGATGGGGTTGTTGATGCCGGTGGATGTCTCGGCATGCACGACGGCCAGAATCTTGTAATGTTTCTTGTCCAGTTTGGCCTTGACGACGGCCGGGTCAATGGGACGGCCCCAGGGGCATTCCGCCACATCCACCCGCGCGCCCAGGCGGGTGGCCACTTCCACCATGCGCGAGCAGAACACGCCGTTGTTGACGATCAGCACATCGTCGCCGCGCTCCACCAGATTGACGAAGGTGGCCTCCATGCCGGCGGAACCCGTGCCGGAGATGGGGAAGGTCACGGCATTCCTGGTTTTGCACACGGCGCGCAGTTGTTCCTGAATGGCGTCCATGACCTTGATGCAGTCGGGGTCAAGATGCCCCAGCGTGGGGATGCTCATGGCCTTGAGCACATTGGGGGCGACGGGGCTGGGGCCGGGGGCCATCAGCAGGACATGATCCAATTCTCCGAAAACCGTGGCCATATCAAGCTCCTGTTTTTTGGGTGTGGTGCCTCGGATGCTCAGAAAACAGCCCGGCACTGTAACAACATTTATAAGAATAAAGCAGTATGCCCATCAAACAGTACAAAGCCCGGCGGAGGCGCAAAAGCGGTTCCGGCAGGTTCTCAAGCAAAAATACTGTCGGATGTGTCGGCGGGGACCATCCAGACGCGTGTCGTTTGCAAACATCGGACGCCGGCCTGCGGACGCCGTGGCGCTGGTTGTCTCTTCTGCGAGGCGCTGTCATGTCAACGCTGTTATTCAGAAACGCGCGATATAAAACCGCCATGTTTTCATATTGCCCGGATTCTCCATAATCCGCGGCGCAAAAAAAGCGACGCCGGCCCATAGTATGCCGTGGCATAAGAGTACGTCAAAACGGAACGGCTGTACAGCGAAAGAAAAAGCAATGCCGCGTTCATCCGGCGCGGCAGCCGGAACCTCTGGCGCGGGGCCAACGGAAGTTCCGAAACGCGCTATTTGCGAACTTCTCTGCCCGAATGCAGGTGGGGAACCCGCCTGGGCGCCAGCGGCGCGCCCGCCGTTTTTTCCCGCACCATCCGCAGAAAATCGGCAAGCGCAAAGCGGGCCGCGCCCACCACCGGCGGGGCATAGACATTCGCGGCCGCCGGCGCGTGCAAACGGGGATTGACAGAGGGGGCATCGTCGGCCGCAAACTCTCCGCGAACATCCGGCGACTGGGCCGGACTTGTCGCATCGCCCCGCCCGGACGGCGCAAGCGGGCGTGTTTCTTCGGCAAAGGGCGCGTGCAGGGCCTCTGGCGGCTGCGCGTAAAAGCGCACCCGCACTTCACGCCTGTCGCCCCGGCCCCAAAGCTCCAGAAACAGGACGCCCGCCGGGGGAATATCGTTGGGCGGGTAGCCCCCGGCCTGCCAGTTGACGCCCAGCAGCGCGCCCAGATTGGCAATATTGGTGTCGTGCCCCACAAAGACCACCAGCGAGGCCGCGTTGAGGCGCTGGTCATAGTGCGTGCCCGTAAGCGCGGCGGTCATTTCCGTCAGCAGGGAGGAGCCGCGCGCCCAGGCCACCAGGGGGGCGCGGTTGACCACATCAAAGATGCGACTGTGCACGGGCTGCGTCTGGCGCAAGGTTGCGCCGTCCACCTGGCCCCAGGCGGCGGCGCTGCCGGGCCATTGCCCGTACTCCAGCAGAAAGATTTCCGCCAGGCTGGAGGCGATGCCCAGACCGCCCGCCAGGCCCACGCTGCGGCCTTCCGGCGAGATGCTTACGGAGTTGGGAATTTCCGAAAGGCGGCATTGCGGCGGCAGGCCGAAACGGCTGCACAGCTTTGCCGAAGGCGGCGCGCTCAACCGCTCAATAAGGGCCAGCGGGGCCGCCAAATCTTCCTGAAGGCGATCCAGCCCGCCGTCGGTCATGCCCAGAACGCTCTTGGCCGCGGCCGCGGGGTCAAAAGCGTACAGACCGGCCTTGACCGGGTGAAAGAGGGGGTCGGGTTCGGCGTCGGCCACGGCGTAGCCCTGCGCGCAGCCCGGCGTCAGGCCTTCCAGCAGGGCATGGGCCGTGGCCCTGGTGCGCTGGTCCGTATCCGCGCGCACGAAAATCGTTCCCGGCGGGGGGCAGGCCGCATCCGGCAGCAGGCCGCAGTTGAGCAGCGTTCCGCGCAGATCCGCCCACATGGCGGTGACCAGACGGGCGCCGCGCGGCGTCAGATGCCCGCGCTCCACCGGCCAGCGCGGCCAGAGGCGCTCGCTCCAGAGAGCGAGCGTTTCCGGGGCCTGCGTGGGCGAGCGGACGCCGTGCCGGGAAAGGGCCACTATCTTGAGCGGCCGGGCCTCGTCGGCAACGGCGCCGGCGACCGGGGACGCCATGAGGATGACGCAGATCAGGCCGGAAAAAAGCAGGTGCAGGGTGCGCATGATACTTCTCCTTGAGGCTGCTGAAGCAGCATAGCCGCAAAGCATGCCGACGGCAACGCCGCCAGGAAGGCCCCCGCTGTTTCTGGCGTTCCCGGACGCGCCGCGGCATGCGGCGCAGGGCTTCCGCCGCGGAGGGCTTCAAGGGCGTCGCCAGGCGTCGGACGGGCTTGCGAAGTTTGTTGAAAGGAGTTATAATTGTATCTTATCAGTAACGATACCTTTTAAGAGAGAGAACGTGTCCAGCAAGTCCGAACAGATCAAGCGCACCTATGCGATGGGTTTATTGATTACCAGCGTCATTCTTGTCTGCGGCCTGATTTTGCTGCGTCAGGTCAGTTCGCAGAAAGAGCGGGAAAACGCGTTCTATCTCTATGATACAGTCAATCAGTTGCAGACCCTGCTGCAACGCCAGATCGCGCTGGACTTCCAGACGCTGTATGGTCTGGCCATCAGCCTCGGCCATATGCCGGAAAAGGAAATCCTTCCCGTACTGAAAGAAATCAACGACAACAACTCTTTTTTGCGCATGGGGCTGGCCGGGCGCGACGGGCGGGCGGATCTTGTGGATATCAGCGGCGAACTGCACCGGAATGTTGATCTGTCCGACGCTCCTTTTTTTCAGGAGGCGCTTGCGGGCAGGGCCGCGCTTTCCAACGTGCGCGGGAACCTGTTCGGCCCCGGGGCGGTGGTGTACTGCGCGGTTCCCATGCATGACCAGAACGGCGCGATCAGCGGCGTGCTCATGGCCGCCAATTCGGTGGACGTTTTTCTGGGCATTCTGGGCATGTCACTTTTTGAAAACAAGGCGGTGACCTCGCTCATTGACGGCAATGGCGCCTATGTGCTGCGCTCCTCCGCCTCCGCTGCCGACGCAGAAGAGGATATCTTTCGTCTCGGCGTTCTGGAAAACATGACGCGGGAACGGGTGCTGGAAAACCTGCAAAAGAACCGGCGCGACGTGTTCTCCTATACCTCGAACGGCGCGGAGTATTTCGCCGCCTACGAGCCTTTGGGCGTCAACAACTGGTTTTTGTTCTGCACCGTGCCCGCGACCGCGCTGTCTCTGGCCCCCAAGGCCTTGTGGTTCAGCGTGTATGCGATTCTCGGCCTGGCCTTGCTGCTGACCTTTTTTCTGCTGTGGCGCGCGCAGAAGATCGGCAATCAGTACCACGGCGAGCTGGAGCGGCTGGCCTTTATGGACCCCCTGACCGGCATACGCAACTTTCGCAAGCTCAAGATGGACGCCGCCGCGCTGATGCGCCGCAACCCCGGCATTACCTTTGCGGTTTGGTATGCGGACATCAAGAATTTCAAATATTATAATGAAATGTTCGGCTATGAAATGGGCGACAAGGAACTGGTGCGCGTCGCCAGGCTGCTGGCGGACGGCGGCGGCCCCATGAGCCTTTGTTGCCGCGCTTCGGCGGACAAGTTTGTGGGCATCTGCCCCATGACCGATCGCGCGGAGTGCATACGGGAGTTTCAGGAATGGGGCAAGCGTCTTGGGGAGGGCAGCCCGCATTCCAGCGCATTTCCGCTGGTTCTGCATGTGGGCATATACAGTACGGATACGCACCGTGCCGGAGAAATATCTTTCATGGGCATGGTCAACCGGGCCGACATCGCCTTGAGCATGGCCAAAAAAGACAGCACCCACACCTGCGCGTTCTATTCCGAGTCCATGCGCAGGTTGGGCATGCAGCAACTGGAGCTTGAGGGCAAGATGGAGGCCGCCCTGCAGAGCGACCAGTTCAAACCCTATTTTCAGCCCAAGGTTGACATCCAGAACGGCAACCGCATCCACGGCGCGGAGGTGCTGGTGCGCTGGTTCAGCGACCGCCCGGTGCCGCCGTGCGATTTTATTCCGCTGTTCGAGCGCAATGGCTTTATCATCCAGCTTGACCGGTATATATTCACCCGCGCCTGCGAATGGTTGCAACAGCGTCTCAGGGATGGCAAACCCATGCTGGATATCGCGGTGAACGTCTCGCGCCTGAGCCTGATGCAGGACGATTTTCTTCTCTACTACAGCAGCACCAAAGAGCGTTACGGCATCCCCGACGGTCTGCTGGAGCTGGAGTGCACGGAATCTCTGGCGCTGTTTGACGAGTGCTTCGCGGATATTCTGCAGGAACTGAAGTCTCGCGGCTTCATCTGTTCGCTGGACGATTTTGGCGCGGGCTTTTCCTCGCTCAACGTGCTCAAGGATATGCCCATCGACGTGCTCAAGCTGGATATGCTTTTTCTGCGCAACAGTCACGATCTTAAACGCGAGCGCATAGTCATTTCCAGCATCATCGCCATGGCCCAGCAACTGGGCATCCGCACTGTGGCGGAAGGTGTGGAGCACGCCGAACAGGTGGACTTTCTGCGCTCCAAGGGCTGTAATCTGGTGCAGGGTTATGTATTTGCCCGGCCCATGTCCGAAGAAGCCTTCAATGCCCTGCTGGACGAACTGCGCGACGGACCCATGCCGCTGGCCCAGGCCTGAGCCAGCGCCCGACGCCCCCTGGCCGCGCCGCCCCCGCGCCGTGGGCCGGGCGGCCGCAAACACCGACAGGTAAAAAAACAATGCCCATAGCCATTCCCCGTTTTGACGCCGGGGATACCATCATTGTACCGGACGTGCGCGTCAGCGAGGCGTCCGCGCTGGAAATTCGCCCCGCCCGCGTGGGGGATGTGCACGGCATGTCGGCCCTGATCAACCAGTATGCCTCTTCCAACGTCATGCTGGCGCGGGGCCCGCAGTATCTGTACCAGCATATTCAGGACTATATGGTCATCACGGCCCCGGCGGCGGACAGCGGGCGGGAAACCGTGGTGGCCTGCGGTTCTCTGCATGTGCTCTGGGAAGACCTGGCGGAGATACGCTCCATCGCCGTGCATCAGGCCTGCCAGGGGCGGGGCCTGGGGCGGCGGCTGGTGGAGGCCCTGGTAGAGCGTTGCCGCCGCCTGGGCATTGCCAGGGTTTTTGTGTTCACTCTGGCCGAATCTTTTTTCAGCCATTGCGGTTTCGCGGTATTTCAGCGGGAAAGCCTGCCCCCGGTCGTCTGGGTTGAGTGCAGCAAATGCCCGAAATTTTACCATTGTGACGAAATCGGCATGATTCGCATGCTGTGACGGCCGGCGCCCCATGGCGAAAACGCTGGCGCGGCATGCCGCCGGGGGCTTTGCCCCCGCTTTTGTTTTCACCCTTTCCCGGGCCCATGCGGGCCGGAGCAGCGCATGAACAGACTGGAACGCAGAAATTTTCTGAAAGAGATTGATTTCACCCCGGAAGATCTGACCTATCTTCTGGATCTGGCGGCCTGGCTCAAGGCTGCCAAAAAAGCGCGGCGCGAGCCCAAGTTCATGAAGGATAAAAATATTGCGATCCTTTTTGAAAAGGATTCCACGCGCACCCGCTGCTCCTTTGAGGTGGCCGCGCATGATCAGGGCGCGCACGTCACCTACCTGGGGCCGTCCGGTTCGCAGATGGGCAAAAAGGAATCCATGGCCGATACGGCGCGGGTGCTGTCCCGCTTTTTTGACGGTATTGAGTACCGGGGCTATGAGCAGGCCCGTGTGGAAGCTCTGGCCAGGTTCTCCTCCGTGCCGGTCTGGAACGGGCTGACCAATGAATGGCATCCCACCCAGCTTCTGGCAGATATGCTGACCATGCGCGAATGCTGTTCCAAGCCCCTGAACGGGCAGTGCCTGGCCTATCTGGGCGATGCCCGCTACAATATGGGCAACTCGCTGATGATCGGTTCGGCCATGCTGGGGGTGAACTTTCGTTCCGTGGCCCCCAGGGCCCTCTGGACTTCGGACGAAATTTTTGAAATGGCGCGGCGGATTGCACGGAGCACCGGGGCTGAAATCACGCGCGCAGAAGATGTGGAAGAGGGCGTCAAGGGCTGCGACTTTTTGTACACCGATGTCTGGGTTTCCATGGGTGAGCCGGATGAGGTCTGGAAAGAGCGCATCGAACTGCTCACCCCCTACCGGGTGAACATGGCCGTCATGGAAAAGACGGGCAATCCAGATTGCAAGTTTCTGCACTGCCTGCCCAGCTTTCACAACCGGGATACCGCCGTGGGCGAGGATATTTACCAGCGCTTCGGGCTTGAGTGCATGGAAGTGGATGACGCCGTATTTGAATCTGACCGCAATATGGCCTTTGAAGAAGCGGAAAACCGGATGCACACCATCAAGGCGGTGATGGTGGCCACTCTGGCAGAGGAGCCGCTGCCCTTCGAGCAGGCCGGGCCGGGCCATCACTAGCGTCTGATTGCAAAAATCCTTCGCGGAATTCCGCGAAGGATTTTTGCGGGATCGTTGGCGAAAAAACGCGCTTTTTCGCAAGGAGCCCGACCACGCCGCCGCAAACCCTTGCGGGTTTTGTAGTGCCTACTTTTGCGGGCAGACACCAGGCGCAGACCTCATTGACAAACAGGTTATGGGTTTTGTTTGCCGCCAGGCCGCCTTTTTCATGCGGCGGCATGGGGGCGAATCGCCCCTGAAAAAGGCATGAGCTTCGGGCGGTCGCGAGAGCGGACGCCCACGCTCGATGAGGCCGCGTTTTTCAGGCGCGCGCCCCATTCTGCGGGGAAATGCGGCGTCGCTTTTGAAATAGTGACTTTCAAAGGCAAAATGCTTTTGAAAACGAAAATTGCCCACGCTCGCGGGCCAGCGCGGGCAATTTTTGTTGCACGCCGCGCCGGCCCGAAAAACGGCTTTTTGGCGGTTGACCGCCTGACGGGCGTGGAGACTGGGCGCGTTCATGCCGCGCCGGCGCATCGGGCGGCTGGCGGCAACACCGTTTGCTGTAAAGGTTTTCCCACTTCGCGAATGGCGGCGCTCTGCTCCGCGCGCCCGCGGGAAACGCGTTATCCAGCGTTTCACTGAATATTGCGGCCATGCGCGGGGCGGGCACAAGGGCCGGGCGCTGGTCAGCGGTATTCGCGGCCGGACCAGAGCACGCGACCGATAACCCGGAACTGATCCGCACAGTCGCCGCGCAGATCCAGACTCACGGGCGGATAGGCCGGATTGACGCTGTGCAGGATAATCTTGCCCGGCAGTTTGTCGATGCGCTTGATGTAGATGGCGTCTTCAAAACCCACCGCATAAAGGCGGCCCGGGCTGATTTCGGTCTGGCCGCGATCCAGCAGCACCAGGTCATTGTCAAAAATTTCCGGAACCATGCTGTCGCCTGACACGCGCATCAGCACCATGCGCCGGGGGTTGCCCTTGCGGCGCAGAAAATCGCCGCGAAAAGCATAACCGCCCTCGGTGTCGGCGCTGACTTCCATACTGCCCGTTCCGGCGGACAGGCGCGCTTCGGCCAGCGGAATGGTGATCAGCTCGGTTTCGCAGTCTTCCTGCACGCTGGGCAGTTCGCCTTCAGCGGCTTCGGGCAGGCGCATGGGCCCGCTGCCAAAAAAAAGCCAGTGGGCGTTGACTCCGGTCTGCGCGGCGCAGGCCTGAATCCAGGCTGGCGGCACCTCGCCGCGTTTGCGCGCCCCGCTTATGGACTGGGGCGTGATGCCCAGGGCGCGGGCCAGCTCGGCGTCGCTGCCGGCGTTCAGGGCCCGCAGCAGTCGGGTCAGAGTTTGAGAAAAAGACGTTTTGTCGGACATGGCAAACCTCATGCTGCCCGGTAGGGCATGGAAACGCGTACAGATTCAGTGTGCGGACTGATTGTGGTAAATTTTATATGAACTATATCAATTTCAGGTGTTGATTGCAAGGGCTTTGCTTCGCAAAAAATTGATGGAGCCTGTGGGCCGTCGCGCAGCCATCGCTTGCACGCCACGCGCAATGACAAATGGAATACGCCGGCTGCGCCAGGCATGCCCTTTGCCGGAACGGAGGCGGCCGGAAGGCGCGCTTTTGGCCGCGCCGCAAAAATCAGCGGATTTCATGGCATATCTGGGGGCTATGGCGCGTCCGGGTCAGAGACATGCAGCGCCCACCAGGGCAGTTCCCGCCAGGCGCGGGTGAGGGCTTTTTCCATATCCGGCCAGCGCGGCGAAAAGCGGGCCAGCTCGGCCCGGAACGCCGGGGAGTGGTTCATCTGGCGCAGATGGCAGAGTTCATGCCAGCAAAGGTGCTCCAGCAGGGGCACAGGCAGAAGCAGCGCCCGCCAGTTCAGGGCGATGCGCCCCGCCGCGGGGGGCGCGTCCGCATGGGCCGCGCTTTCCCTGCCGTGGGGGCTTTTTCTTCCCGTCAGCCTGTCCAGAAGGCTCCGAAATCCGCCGGCCTCGCGCGGCGGCGCGTTTTTGCCGCCGGCGCGCGAGCAACTGCCCCAGCGCCCGCGCTGGTCGCGCACGTTCACCGCGCTCAGGCAAAAATTCGCCCCGGCGGCCAGCCGCAGAAGATAGGGCGGCAGCAGGCGGGCGGCCTGGCCCCGGCACCAGCGGCGCAGGGCCAGCGCGCCGAGGGCCGCGTCTTCCGGCGGGCCGAACAGGCGCAGGCGGCCCGGCGTTTCCAGCAGCAGCAGGCGGCGCGCCCCCCGGCTGACCAGCAGAGAGCGCGCGCAGCTCTGGCTGCGTCGCCGGCCCTCGGCCAGATCGCCGCCCGGTTCCACCTGAAATTCCAGGCCCGGCAGGGGCAAAACAATCACGCGCGGCAGGGCGGCTTTCGGCGCGTGTTGCCGGTGTCGCCGCCAGGCGCGCTCCAGCCAGGGCAAAAAGCGGGGCAGCGTCCGCTCGACGGCGGCGGCGGGCCAGTGGTCGGGGGCCGTCAGCAGCAGAGCGCCGTCCGGGGCCAGGCTCAATCGGGCCTGGCGGGCGCGGGGCGAACGCCGCACGCGCGCCGTAAGCCGGGCGCCGTCGGCAAGCGTGAAGACCGCCGTAAGGTTTGGGGCGTCTGGCGACAGAAAGGCGGCAGTTTTTTCGGGCATGCGGGCAGGCTGCCACAGGCGGGGGGGGAGTGTAAAGCGGCGGATTGCGGCAGCCCGTTTTTTGGCGCGAAACTTGCTTCCCCCCAGCGTGGACACGCAGTGGGAGAAAAAATTTCCCAGCCAGCGCAGGAGAGCAGCCATGGAAGTGGGAACCGCATATAATGCAGGCAGTCTTTGGGGGCTTGACGCCGTTTCTGCCACGGATTCGACCGCGCGGAAAGCCGCGTCCGCGAGCCGGGGCGACGCCTCGGGCGATACGGTGAGCATTTCCGACGAGGCCAGAAAGCTTTTTTCTGGAAAGATTCACAAGTATGATGCGGGCAGCGCCGCGTCAGCGGCTGAGGGCCAGGGCGGCGGTTCCGGCGGCGGGACGGCTTCGTCGTCCTCTTCGGGTTCCAGCGACGCGGAAAGCATCAAAAAGCAGATTGAGTCACTGACAAGCCAACTGTTGAGCCTGGCTTCACAGATCAGCGGCGGCGCGGCAGATGCGGGAGTCAACAGCAGGATAAGCGCCCTGCAATCCCAGATTGCCGCGCTGGAAGCGCAGTTGAACGCCGCCGGGCAGGCCTGAGCGTGCGCCCGGCTTGACAGATAAACCGACAGTGGGTAAGAAATTAAAAGGGATAGCGGGGCTATCCCTTTGTTTTTCTCTTCTGCAACTCATTCAACCATGCCCGACAGCGGGCTGAGGTACAGCATGAAATCTCTGAAAGGCACCCAGACTGAAAAAAATATTCTGACCGCCTTCGCCGGCGAGTCCCAGGCCCGCAACCGTTATGATTATTTCGCCGCCAGGGCCAAGTCGGACGGCTATGTGCTTGTGCGCGACATCTTTACGGAAACGGCCCTGCAGGAGAAAGAGCACGCCAAGCGCCTGTTCAAGTTTCTGGAAGGCGGCGACGTGGAAATTCAGGCGGCCTATCCCGCCGGCGTCATCGCGGACAGCGCGGCCAACCTGATCGCCGCCGCCGCCGGCGAAAACCATGAGCACACCGAAATGTACCCCGCCTTTGCCGCCGTGGCCGACAAGGAGGGCTTTGCTGAAATCGCCGCCGTCATGCGCAATATCGCCGTGGCCGAGGCCTATCACGAAAAGCGCTTTCTGAAGCTGGCCGCCGACATCAGGGAAGGCCGCATGTTCATGCGTTCCAAGCCCACGGTCTGGCGTTGCCGCAACTGCGGTTGCCTGGTGAAGGGCGCAAGCGCGCCGGACGTCTGCCCCGCCTGCAATCACCCCCAGGCCCATTTTGAGGAACTGAATTACACGTTCTAACCCGGCTGTCTGATGCGAAACCCGCGTCGCGCCCCGCTTTCAGGAGGCATGCGCGGGTTTTTTTGCGCCGTTTGCCGGCCTGATCTGATTTAGGGCATTTCGTTCATGGAAACGCTCTGCGAATCCGGGTGGGGCGAGACTCCGCCGTCACATCGGCGCAGCGGCGCTACATTGCTGTCGCTCTGATGGAGGCGTGAAACCTGCGGGTCAGAACATGGTTTTGGCTGGCGGATATTTTCAAATGCAAAATGTTTTAATGGAGATACGCTGTTATGTGGGATACGCTGGTTCTCTGGGTTCACCCCGTCATGCAGAGTGTGGCCGCGCTCATCGGCCTGCTGGCCATGTGGCAGGGATGGAAGCGCGTTCAGATGTTGCGTGGCCGCAAGGTCGTCTTTCCCTGGCGAACCCATGTGCGCTTGGGCACGCTGGGCCTTTTGATCTGGACGGCCGGGGCCTTCGGCTTTTATGTCACGCACAGCCTGTTCGGCGCCACGCACATCACGGGCGGCCACGCCTTCATGGCCTGGCCGGTCATGGCCTTGTCCGTTCTGGGCCTGATCACCGGCGGGGTCATGAACAAATACAAGAAAAAACGCTTCTGGCTGCCCCTCGTGCACGGCGTGGGCAACACCATACTGATTATTCTGGTGCTCTACGAGTGCTGGACCGGCCTTGAGCTGTACGACGCGTTCATGGCGTAGGGCGCTCGTATATTTAAATGCAAGGCCCCGGCATCTCGACGGATGCGGGGCCTTTTTGCGTCTGCGCGAGGGAGGGCGCGACGCGGCTGACGCGCGCGGGCGGTCTTTTGCCGCCGGGCGGGGCGGCTGCTCCGCTACCCGTTCTTCACGCTCAGAAAGCCGCTGACGACCTGGGCCGCCGACAGCAGGGCGGCCTGCCCCAGATGGGCGTACCGCATGGTGGTTCTGGGGTCGCTGTGTCCCAGCAGTTTTTGCACCTCATAAAGCGAATGCCCGGCATTGACCAGAAAGCTGGCAAAAGAGTGCCGCAGGTCATGAATGCGCATATCGGCCAGGCCCAGCCCGCGCCGCAGGGCACTCCAGAAAAGAAAAACATCGCTGAGCGGCTTGCCCGGCGCATGGCCGGGGAAAAGCCATGGGCAGCCCGGCGCGCGCGGCAGGGCGCGGATGACGGCCACGGCTTCGTCAGAGAGCAGAATATGGCGCGGCCTGCCCGATTTGGACAGGGGCACGGTGAGCAGGCGTTGATCCAGGCGCACATTTTCCCAGCGGGCCCTGAGAATTTCGCTTTTGCGCGCGCCGGTGAGCAGCAGCAGGCGGATGGCCGCGGCCGCCGGGCAGGGCGAACGCTCCAGCGCCCGCATGAGCCGCCGGGCTTCCGCGAGATTGAGGCAGCGTTCCCGCTGCCAGTGCGTTTTGAAGGCGCGCACGCCCGCGCAGGGCGACTGGCCGGCGGGAAGCACGCCGTGCAGCATGGCAAGGGAACAGACGCTTTTGAATACAGCCAGATTGCGGTTGCAGGTGGCCGGGCTCAGACCCTGGGCCGCCAGACCGTGCAGCCAGTTTTCCACCTCGCCCCTGAGGATGCCGTCCAGCCGCCTGGCCCCGAAAACCGGTGAAAGGCGTTGCCGGGTAATGCGCTCATCCACGCGCCAGCTGCGTTTGCGCATTTTGACGTGCGGCAGGTAGACGGCGTTCACAAAGGCGTCGAGCCGCAGAATGTCGGAGGGGGGAGATGTGGGCGCTTGAGGGCGACTGCGCTGTGCCATGCGGTTTTCTCCTGATGAAAAAGGTGTGGGGGAGGTATGCGCAACGCCCCGCCCCCGGGAAAATGCTTTTCTCAGGGGCGGGGCGACGTCAGCCCGGAAGCGGGGCACGGTTTCGGACGCTTGTTTCACGGGGCGGAAGCCGCGTGGGATATCGATTGCGCTATATGTATGTGTTGATGTAATTGCCGGGAATATATTGAACAGTATGATCAGGGCCGGATTTTTACGCCGCGGCCCGGCGGAAGTCTACCGCAGGCGCGGGCCCCGCGCGCCCAGCGTGAAAAAGTTGCGTCCGGTTCGGCTTGCGCCGTTGAGCAGGGTGGAGCCAAGGCCCAGATAGTCGGTATTGCTTCGTTCGCGCAGGTATCGGGCTTCAAGGCCGGCGCTCTGGGCCTGATTGCGCAGGCCCCAGGCCCGCAGCCGCTGATTGTGGGCCGCATCCGCGCCCCGTTGTTGCAGAGAGAGGGCGTCCAGTTCGCCTTTTTCCGCCGTGTCCAGCACGCGATCCAGCGCGCCGCCCGCGTCGGCCCGCGCGCCCGACGCCCCGGCCTCGGCCCGTTGCGCGCCGATAATCCGGGCTGTCTCCTGCCGCTTGCGGGCCGCGTCCTCGACGCCTTCCCTGCGGGCGGCGCGGGCCTCTTCATCGGCGAGGGCGGCATTTTGCTCCGCAATTCTGGCGTTGCGCTCCGCCAGGCCGGCCTGGTAGCGGGCCTGACGTTGCTGGTTCCGGGCCTGTTGAACCGCGCTTGCCGTGCCCGCCGCCGCGCCGGCCAGGGCCACAGCCGCGCTGATGGCGGCGGCGACGCCGCTTGCAATGGCCATTCAGCGCACCTCCTTCGGCATGATGTTTTTGTGCCAGACCGTTTCGGTATGCCGCGCGCCGAGACGGCGATAGAGCGCGTCGCAGGGGCGTGAAGCCGGCGAACTGTACTGGACAAGCCCCACGCCGCGCGCCGCGAGGCAGGCTTCGGCGCGGCGCAGCAGGGCAAGGGCGGCCAGGCCCCGCCGCGCCCCGGGCGCGAGGTACAGGCCGTCCAGGGCCGCCAGCGTGAGGCCCGGCCGGTGCGGGCAGGGCAGCGCCGTGAAGGCGGCGTAGCCCGCCAGACGACCGTCATCGTGTCTGGCGGTGAGCACAACCAGCATATCCAGTTTCTCCAGAGTGGCGTATCGCGCCGTGTCCGGCTCATAAACCTGCGCGCCGTGCAGGGCGGCTTCCACCTCATCCCAATGGGCCCTGGCCAGAGACCGAACCTCGTCCCGTATCTGACTGAATCCTTCCTTCTGAAAACTGAGCATGGCTTCCTCCGTCAATGTTCGCCAAAGTCCACATCCAGCACCAGCGCCGTCAGCCGGAAGGGCAGGGGCCTGTCCTGCACCAGCCAGACTGTGGCCGCGCTGCTCTGGCCGCCGCCGGGAATGCAGTCCACATCCCCGGAAAAGGGGGGCACGGCCATGCCCCAGCGCTCCGGCAGAAAGGGCAGGTCGTACAATTCATCCCGCCTGGGGCCGTATTTGCCGCCCACGCTGCGGTGCAGGCGCACCGTGCAGCGCCCGTGGGAACGCCCGCGCCCCAGAGTGGAGCCGGACTGGGTGTCGCTTTCCACCGGCAGGGGCGAGAGGGCCGAAACAAAGCCCAGCCCGGCCTGAACCACGCCCGCCGGATAGGGCAGGACGATGCCGCCTTGCCGCACTACGCAGCCCTCCACCGGGCTGCCGTCGGCCAGCACCGAAAGTTCGCGCCCTTCCAGGTGCTCCAGGCCGTCCACCCGCGCGGACGGAGAGTCACGCCGGAAGGTCAGGCCGCAGTCCACAAAAAAAGCCTCCTCCACGGGCGCGCCGTCCTGCCACTGATCGCCCAGGCGTTCCAGAAAACAGCGCGTCTCGCCCTGTATTTCGCGTTCCACCACCAGAAGCAGCACATCGCTGTCCCGGCCCGAAAGGGCGGCCACGGAGCGCACTCGGCCGTCCGTGATCTGGCGCGACCAGCCCCAGATGTCGTGCTCCTTCATATAGGTGAAGGCCAGCAGCAGGCCGTCGTCCCGCACAATCCAGATGGTGGAGCCCGGCGTCTGCTGATAGGCCCACTGCTTCAGACTGTGCCCCTCGAAAAGGTGCGGCGCAAGAATGGAAAGGTCGTTGCCCGCGTAGCCGTCTTTTTCCAGCGAGTAGAAAAGGTCGCGCACGCGGGCCCCGTGGCGCTGAACATGCAGGATGGAATTGCCGATGATGATGGGCGTCAGCCCGGCGCTGCCCCAGTAGGACTGGGCCGTGATGCTCACGCTGTTGGGGGTGATGGCCGCGCCGTCGCCGCCCCCGGCCTTGTATTCGCTGCCTGATGTGCCCAGCAGCAGGTCGCCGAAGCTGGCGGCCCAGGTGATGGCGTCGATGGAGCCGGAGGCGATGAGGTATTCCACCGGGTCGTCGTCCTGAAGGGGACGCGACTTGCGAAAGTTTTCAAAATCGCCGGTGCGCGACATGTAAAAGGCCTGGGGCGCCGCCGGTGTGGCGGCCAGAACCATGCGCTGCTGGTGAAAGGCCACCACGCCGGGATTGTTGCCGTCGGCAAAGGGGTTCCAGTCTTCGCGCGGGGTGTCGGTTGTGTCGGCCTGGTAGTTCTGGTCGCTGAACGTGACGCCCCGCGAGATGCCGATAAAGCCGAAATAGCCTGCCTCTTCGCGGTAGATATTGTATTCTGCCGCTCCTTCCACGGCCTGCCAGGAGATGACGGCGCTGTTGCCCTGCACCCAGTCCGAGGGATGGCGCGCGCCCGCGCTCTGCCCTGCGGGCGACGGCAGCGACTGGCGGCCCTTGTGGTCCACGGCGGCCACCTTGTAACGCAGCGTGTGGGAGCCGCCGCTGCCGGAAAAGCTCACCGACGGCGCCGCCGGCGCGGGCAGGGAGGTGTTCAGAACCACTTCTTCCAGGCTCCAGGCGTAGCCGCCGGAAGCGCCCGCAGCGTCGCGCCGCACCACCTTGTGCAGGGGGTAGCGGCGGTGGGCCAGGTAAATCACGTCGCCGGTCTGGGCGTGGGAAAGCTCAAACAGGTCTTTTGCCTCGTAGGGAGCGACGATGGGCGGCACGCCTTTCACAAGCCCGTGGACGTCGGCAATGCGCAGGCTTTTTTCGCCGAAAACAAGGGCGAAATTCTGCCCGGCCTCGGCGCTGAAACTGAAGGGAATCAGCACCGCGCCGCCGCCCAGGTCAGCCAGAAAGCGGGTGCCGGGCCGCCGGGCCGCGTCGCCGTGCGGGCCGGGCAGCATGTTTTCCATGCAGGCCACGCAATTGCGGTAGCGGGCCAGATCATAGCGGGCGGAAAGCGTCGGCGCCACCTCGCCGCCGGTAAAGTTTTGCAGGGCTATGCGCATACGGCTCCTTTTGTTTGAACTTATATGCTAACTTATATACTATGCCCCTGACGCAAATCTCGCGTGCTCAGCCACATGCAAACCGCGGCTCAGGAGGAGGCCCATGATGAATGAAGGCGAACTTAAGCAACGATATCAGAACTCCTATAATGACAGGACAAAAAGGGCCTTGAAGCCTGAACACTATATTCGTCTTTATTTCAACTACTTAGGGCGCCTTGCGGACCGGGAGATTTCATTTCTCGAACTGGGCATATTTGACGGCAATTCCCTGGAATTTTTCGCCGGGCTGCTGCCCAAGGCCACGGTTTGCGGAGTGGATATCAATGAATGCGGCCGCGTTTTTTCCACGCCGCGCATCAAGACCTACACGGGCTCGCAGGACAGCGCCGCGCTCTACGATAAAATACTCGCCGAAAACGGCATGCGGCGCTTTGACGTCATTGTGGATGACTGTTCGCATATAGGCACGCTGACGCAGGCCAGCTTCAAGCTTCTTTTCCCTTTGCTGGCACCGGGCGGGCTGTATGTTATTGAAGACTGGGGCACGGGATACTGGCCCCGTTTCCCCGGCGGAAAAAAGCTGCATATGGCCGGCCATATGTCTGTCAGCCAGTGGATTCCGCGCTGCCTGAGCACACTCTGGAAGGGCATGCCCCTGCGCCTGAAATTTCTGGGCGAGCGCTTCAAAAGCCATCAGAGCGGCATCCCCGGCTTTCTCAAACAACTGGCGGATGAGGTGGGCATGGGGGATGCCGCCTGTGATCATGGCCTGGGAACAATGCGGCGGACGGATCTTGAATATCTGCATATCTATCCGGGCATTGCTTTCATGCGCAAACGCCCGTGAGCGGCCTTACCCCGCCGGAAGCGCCTGTTCCGGCCAGGGCGTCGCCTCCCCGCCGCCGTCCCAGGGCGCGCCCTCTTGCGCGGGCAGGTCGCGCAGGGCCTGGCGATATGCGCTCACGCTGGCCCTGACCTCCTGATTCAGCGGATAGTCCGGCATGAGCAGGTAGTCTGTGGCCGTAATGCGCCGGTCGCGTTTCGCGCGCAGCGAGGCGAACAATTCCGCTTCCGTTGGCGCGGGCTTGGCCGGGCGCTCCGTCACGGCCCCGGCGGGCAGCGGGCCAGGGGCATCCATGTAACGCGGCGGGCTTTGCCAGTCGTCGCCTTCCGCCGGCAGCCAGTAGGCTGTGGCTTCCTGCGCCAGCGCGGGCGCGTAACCTTCTTCCGCGCGCCGGGCGCGGTGGTCTTCGACCAGCGCCCAGGCCCCGCCGCTCCAGCGCGGCCAGACGCGGCGCCAGGGGCGCGCGGGCGGGGCTTGGCGCGTGCAGTTGTGGGGCAGGGGGCCGCCGTGGTCGTCGCACGGGCCGATAAAACGGCCCGCGCTGTCGTATTGCCAGACAATGCTCATTCCTGCTTCCCTCCTGTATACACGCAGGGCAGCATGCCGAACGTGCGCGGGCGGGATTCGGCCTCGCCCGCCCAGCCGGTTGAAATTGTTCCGCCGTAGCTGGACAGCCACCGATTGCTGCCGTCCGACCCCTCGCCCCAGCCGTTGGGATTGAAGGGCGACAGGGTATGCTGATGGCTCTTGACCGTATCAGGAACCCACTGACCCACGTCTGGCAGCAGGGCGTGCCCCGCGCCGCGCGTATAGTCGCCGCGCGTGTCCGGCAGCCTGATGGTTCTGGCGTCATCATCCACCACAAAGAAAGGCGCGCCGCCCACGCCCCCGGCCGCGGCGGAAAGGGCCTCCCATTCTTCAGAGGTCTTGCGTTTCCAGGCGTTTTCCGCCGCGTGCAGGGCCGCCCACAGGGCGGGAAAGGCCGCGTCGGCGTTTTCCAGCACGGCCCCGTTGCGCACGGCCCAGCCCGCGGGCGGATTCTGCTCGAAGAAGTCGCGGAATTCGGTTGGATAGCCGGTCATGACCACTGAAACGCCGATGACCGACAGTTTGCCGTCTTCGTCTGCCGCCAGGGTGACGCCGTCCGGGCGGACAAGGCCCGCCCTCTCCGCCGAGGCCAGGGGAATTTCCACGGAAATGACGCCCTCCGCGTCCACACCCACCCCCGCGCCGATGCGCACCAGCCCCAGACTGTCCGGCGTGGCCGGGCCCACGCTGGCTATTTCAGCGGCTCTGTCGGCTTCGGCTTTGGCCCGGTCGGCCGCGCTCGTGGCCGTGGCGGCCTGCTGCGCCGCCGCCTGCGCGTTTTGGGCCGTGTCCTGGGCCGAAGCCGCCGCATTGCCGGCGGCCCGCTCGGCCCGTTCCCTGTCAGCCCTGATGCCGTCCACCACCTCTTGCGGGCTTTGTTCGCTGGTGGGCGGCAGAATCACGGCGCGCGAGAGCTGTTCCAGCAATTGCTGGCGTTCGGCGGCGGCCTGATCCAGACCGTCTTCCATAACCTGCGGGTCAAAGCGGGCACCGCTGACCAGATCAATATCCTGACAGAAGGGCATGTTGCGCACAATGGCCAGCTTCCAGCCGCCGGGCAGGGGCGCGCCCTTGTGCAGATACCTGACCGTGCCGCCGCTGTCGCTGAGTGTGGCCGTCCAGCCTGTGGCCCGACTGGTTTCGCCCTGTGGCGAGGTCAGGCTGACCACCAGCTGGCTTTCCTCCCAGACCCGGAAGGAAAAGGGAAATTGCGTGGCCGCGCCGTTGCCTTCAAAAAGCGCGCGGCTCGCGCTGTAAGGCATGGTCATAGCACCCCCTGTCGCGCCGTCAGCCATGCGTCGTCCGGGGCGGATTCGCGCCGTTCGGAGGCGGTCGCCTGGCGGGCCTGGGGCAGGCTTTCGGCATAGAGTTTTTCCAGTTCGGCGACTTTCTGGCTGTTGTTCTTGAGCAGGGGCACGGCGACAAGGGCCGCCAGCTTGCGGGAGAGCATGTGGGCAAAAAGGTCGTCGAACAGGCGGCTGTTTCGCACGTCGCCGGTATAGAGCAGCAGGGCGCGGGCCGCATCGGTGACCAGAAAGACCCCCGACCCGGCCGCGTCCGTCGTATTCTGGGCCAGGCTGAAGGGCCGGGGGGCAATGCCCTCATGGCGGACTTCATGAACCTTGAGGCAGTCGTCCGGCAGGGCGTAGGCAAAGCGGAATTCGCGCTCAAAACCTTCGGGCGGGGGCAGACGCGCGAGCCAGACCCGGCGCTGGGCGAAGCACCAGGGAAAGTCGCGCAACACCTGCCGGCGCGCCGAATCCCAGTACAGGCGGCATTGCAGGGCTTCGGGCGTGTTTTCCCGCTCCGAAGCGACGCTGCGCGTGCCCAGAAATCCAAGAGCGCGGTTCCAGATGGATATCTGACTGATGGTCATGCGTGTCCTTGAGGTGGATGTTTGAAAAAGAGGGCTTGCCGCCCGGACAGTCTTTTTGCCTGTCTTCTAGAGCGTTTTTTGATTGAACATATCCATTTTCAATCAAAAAACGCTCTAATGGGGCCTGACCCTACTTCACTTGAAGCGCCGGCTCATAGGGCAAATCCTCCTCGCGCAACAGGGCCGCGAAGATGCGCCCCGCGCTGACGCTTTTGCCGCTCTGCGGGCTAAGCGTGAAAGCAAGGCGCAACCAGGGCTTGCGCGCGCCCTGCGGCAGAAAGCGGGGGCCAAGGCGTGCCCCCAGGCCGAGCTGCGCGCCCGTGAAGCTCCAGGTAGCGCCGGGCACGGCGGCCCAGGCGGCGCTGGCAGCGTCGGGGGCGTCGGCCTCTTCAAGAGTAAAGGACAGGCTTTGCACCTCTTCGGGCGCAAAGGCCTGGGTGACGGACACGCGCATGGGCATGGGCTCCATGCGGCCCGGCAGTTTCAGGGCGGTGAGGGGCACGACCGCGCTTTGGACGTCGGCGGTCAGCGGGCCTTCAAAAAAAACGGCGTTACGGTCGATGATGGCCATGAAAGCTCCTTGTGTTTGTGCGCGAAAGGGTTTGCGTCAATGCCCTATACGGCGTTTTCGCCGGAAAGCACGGCGTCGCACTGGCGCACAGGCCGCCCGTGCAGCACGGGCACGGCCCTGGCGTCGAAAAATTCGCCATACTGCAACTGCACGTTGCCCGCGTCGGAATTCTGGAGTTCCAGAGCCGTAAGCACATCGGCATTGGCGTACCAGACGGCCTTCTGGCGCAAATGCTGGGGCATGTGGTTTTTGGCCTCTATGGTCAGCTTTTGCAGGTCGATGAAGCCGCTCTGGCCCTTGCGCTTGTTCAGATCCTTGACCGGCAGGTTGGCCACGCGCACCACGCCGCGCCAGTCGCGCACGGCCAGGCCGCAGCGCCAGTTGTACTTGTCGCCCACCACCTGATATTTGCGGCCGTCCGAATCTTGCGCCATGTAGGTTCGGAGGTCTTCATGCGAAAGGCCGCCGCTGCTGCCCTTGGGGTAGATGCCATGCACGGCCTGCGCCCCCCAGGAGATCAGCCAGAGCGAGGTGCAGCCCCCCTCGTCGCGGCCGCCCGCGTCCAGCACGTTGTTGGCGTCGCGGGCCGGGTAGCGCATGGCCAGGCCGTTAAATTCGTCGGGGTTCAGATTGCTGTCGCCGTAAAAGAGGGTGGCGGCCACTTTCTGGCGCATGGCCTCGGCAAAGGCCACCCCCTCGCTCATGCGGAAGGATTTGTCGCGGTTGCCGTAGAGGCGCAGTTCCTCCACGTCCAGTTCCATGATGGCCTCCAGAATGCCGCAGCCTTCCTTGACCTGGCTCCATTGCGACTTGGAGGGCGGCGTGCCCTGATACAGCCTGCGCCAGTAGACCTCGGGCAGGCCCGTGCGGATGCGGGTCAGATGCCCGTCGGACTGGTTGGCCTCCATCCAGAGCACATCGTCCATGATGTCGTTGGTTTTGTTCATCAGTTCGATGATCTGCCCGGCCTTGCCGCC
The DNA here is from genome assembly GCF_050313595.1 of Desulfovibrio sp. SGI.169. NCBI lineage: Bacteria > Pseudomonadati > Thermodesulfobacteriota > Desulfovibrionia > Desulfovibrionales > Desulfovibrionaceae > Desulfovibrio > Desulfovibrio sp. SGI.169. Next base: position 41,809 of record NZ_JBNPLS010000009.1, read on the forward strand.
GCGGTAGAACTGCTCCATTTCAGCCAGGGAAACCACAAAACCCAGAGTATTGGACATAATTACCTCATGCTGTCGGCGCTGCCGCGGTTTTTCGGAACAGGTTCAGGTTGAAAACGCGCTCGGGATGCGTGGCTCAGCTGTTGGAACTCCAGCCCGCGTACATGCGTTCCTCCAGCGGGGGCATTTCGTGTTCCGGCCGCCCCAGGGCCGGGCTGTCCTCCATGAGAGCGTCGGCCATGCGGTTGAAAAAGCGGATTACCGCCGGATGGTTGCCGTAGCCGGATTGTTCCAGCAGGCGACCTATGCTTCTGTCATGGTCGAAGCGATCCAGGGCCAGTTGCGCGCGCGCCACGGAGGCCGGCAGATTGTCGCCGCCCAGGTCGGGGTCGCGGGCCACCTCCCGCCGCCACTGCTCCACCTGCGCCTGCCAGCGCATGCGCTGTTCATTTTCATGCTGGCGCAGACGGGTCGTGATGCGCTCGTTGAAGGCGGCCTCGGCGTCAATGCCGTCCGCCCGCGCCTCGTCCCGGCGCGCCTCCTGAGGGGCCGTGGCCGGGGCCGCAGCCGGATTGGCCGGGCTGGCCGTGGCGTCGCTTCCGGCTGCGTCGTCGCCGGGGATGAAGCCGGGCAGGGGAAAATCCGTTTCAGATGGCATGGTCGTCCTCCTTGGTTTGCAAAAGCCGGGGCAGATGGCCGGCATCGGCCTCCTGCATGAGCCGCAGCAGGCGCATGCCCACAAAGCGGCGGCCTTCGGCGAAAATCAGCCGATGGGTGTCCAGACGGGCGTTTTCCGCAGGGGCCAGGGCCTGAAAGCACTGACAGAGCTGGAGCAGCCAGCGCAGCAGGCAGCGACCGTCCGGGCCGTCCATGAGCGCGTCCACGGCGGCGCGCAGTTTTTGCTCCTGCCGTTGCGCCTCGCGCCAGGCCAGGGCCTCGCCTTGCGGGGCCTGTTCATAGGGGGAGAAAACATCCATCACAGCGCCCCTGCGGAAGAGACCGGGGCTTGCGCGTCCGCATCCGGGGCCTGCGCCTGGCCCGCGCTGTGACGCAGCAGGTTGAGCAGGCCGTCCAGCACGCTGCCGTCCCCGCCGTTTGTTCCGGCCCCGGCCAGCGGGCTTTGGGCCAGGGTTTTGAGCAGGCCCGCCGCTTCCCCAAGCTGTTTGCCCAGCGCGTCGTTTCGGGCGGCGTCGGCCCGTGCCTGGCGGAGCCGGCGGCGCTCTTCGGGCGGGCGGGTCAGGCTCACGGGCAGGCCCAGGCTTTCGGCGTAATTGTCCAGCAGATTGTCCACATGAAGGCTGTCCAGCGCTTCGGGCCAGGCCGCGGAGGCCCTGAGGGTCAGGGCCAGGTACTGGTCCGCCGCGCTGACGCCCACCAGCTTCTGGGCCTGGGCCAGCAGGGAGACAAATTCCACCCTGAGGCGGCGGCCCGCCAGCTCGGGCGGGCAGGGCGGCAGCATGTCCAGACCGCGCATCAGCTCAAAGGTGCGGTCAATGAGCGGGATGAACAGCTCGTCGTGCAGACGTTCCAGCACCGGCCCGATGAGCACCAGTTTTTCCTCCTCCCTGGCGGCGATTTCACTGGCCGTGACCTGGGCGCGGCCCTCCAGAATCAGTTTGAAGAGATCATTGTACAAGCCGGCGCGAATCTGGTTCTGCACCGCTTCCATGGCCGTGCGGGCCGTGGCCAGATCCGGCCTGACCTGAAGCAGCGGCGTGGCCGCCTGCGGGCTCTGGCCGGGCGGGCTGTCCACATAGTTGATGCCGCCTGGGGTCAGATCCAGCCCCACGGACCTGAGCCCGGCGGCCACGCTCATGGGCGGGTCCACGGCCTTGTGGATGGCCTTGAGCGTGGTGATGCCCATCTGTTGCAGCATGCGGCAGTCGGGCAGGGCGTCCATGGCCGGGGAACGGCCGTAGATGTCGTTGCCGGCCGCATCCCAGCGCGGGCCGAAACCGGGAAAGGACGCAAAGCCCGATTCACGCAGGGCATGCGCGCCGCCCTCGCGCCCCTCCAGCCAGTGCACCGAGGCCACGGGCATGTCCGCGGCCGCCGGCCGCCCCGGCGTGTGCCCGCGGCGGGGGAAGACCGCCTGGACCACCGTATGCCGCTCCTCCGGGTTGCGGCGAAGCGACTCGCGCAGCGATTCGGGCAGGGCGGCTGCGCCGAAGGTCTCTTCCATCTGGCGCAGGCTCATGGAGACGCGGCGAAAAACCGTGTTCACCCTGTGGCGGGCGTCGCAGTCCAGCGCGTATTCCCCGGCGCAGAGCGGCACAAAGCGAAAGCCCCAGCGCGTATCGGCCAGCTCAAAGGCAAAGGCCGTGCCGAAAGTGCCCAGTTCGGCATAAAGGGCGTGCATGGCGTTGTAGAAGTTGGAGCGCTGAAAGACCACGCGCATACGCGCGGCCACTTCGTCCAGCCAGGACTGCCCGGCGCGGCTTTTGGCCAGTTCGGCGTCGTCCAGGGAAAGGCGGAACCAGGGCCGGGCCGGGCTGGTCAGCCCGCCCTGCAGGCCGGCGGCCAGTGTTCGCATGGCAAGAATGCCCGTGGCGTCCACCAGACGGCTGTTGAGCATGGGGCCCTGTTCGGCGTCGCCGCCCGCGGGGCGCAGGCGGCAGCGCGTGGGCAGAAAGTGGTCCGCCAGGCTTTGCCAGGCCGCATCCCAGGGAGCGCGCCGGCGCAACAGCGCGCGGTGGCGGCGGGCCAGCGCGCGCACGTCCGCCCTGATGCGGGGGGCGTCGCCCGCGCCAAAGACGTCGCGTCTGATGGGGCTTGCGTTCATGGTTTACTGCCCCAGCAGGGTTTTGCGCGTGTTGCCGTCCGCGCGGTTCAGGGGGCTGGTGTAGATGGAGCCGCCGATGCCCGCGGCCCTGGCGGCCTTGTCCCGCTGGTTTTGCCGGGCCGCCGTGGCCGCCTCGGTAACGGGTTTTTGCACCTCCTGCTTGGGCGCGGGCGCGGGTTCGGGAATGCTGGGCGTGCCGCCCCCTCCTCCAAATCCCATGATGACCTCCTTTGTTTGCATGACCGCGTTCAGATATTCCCTGGTGCAGAGCACCAGCCAGATTGATGACAAAGCTCGCTTTGCGGCGTTTGCGCCTTTTAAGCCGCTCTGGGGCTTGAAAGACACGAAAATCACTCGCTTACGGCGCGGCGAAGCCGCAACCTGCTCCTGATTTTCGGGGCTGCTGACCTTTGTCAGCAGCCTCTCTGGTGCAGAGCACCAGAACGCCGTCCACATATGTGCCCTTGCGGGCGTAAAAACATGCCCTGGGCAGACGCGCCAGAATACGGAAGCCGCAGGCTTCGGCCAGTCGCCAGGCATGCCGGTTGGGAAGCGGGCAGACCCCCATGACGGAGGTGCAGTCCTGCCGCCTGAACATCCAGGCGAAGCCGCCGCGCGCCTGTTGCGCCGCCACGGCAAAACCCGCCCGAAAGGCCGTGAAGTCAAAATGCCAGACGCGGTAGGGCTGGCGCGTGAACAGGCCGCAGCCCAGAACGCGCCCGCTTTCGTCCTCGCAGCGCAACAATACCGACGCGTCGCCCCCGGCGGACGTAAGCGCCAGCCAGTCCCTGAGCGTGGGCTTTGCCCAGGCGCTCATGGCAAAGGGCAGCAAACCTTCCTCTTGCATCTGGCGAAAGAGGGCCGCGCGGGCGCGCTTGCCCAGGCATTGGCGGTAACGGAGTTTCATCAGCCGTCCTTTGTTCAGCGTTCTGTCCCTGTGGCTTCGCCAAAGATATCGTATTCCGTGCGCGCGCGTCGCGCCGCGCCGCTGGTATCCGGCAGGGGCCGAAAGCCCGTGACCGCATAGCGCAGGGCGTCAGCCGCGTGACTGGCCCAGTCGTGCAGGGGGCCGGAGGCCGGGTTTTCCTGCCGGGGCCGCCAGAGCCGCCGGTAGGAGCGCAGGGCCTTGATGCCGTGGGCGCAGCGCGCGGCGTCGAACCAGAGCCGGGGCAGCAGGCGACGGGTGGCGTCAATGCCGTCGGCCAGGGGCAGGGAGGGTGCCAGGCTGAAGTTGATGCCCAGACGCGCCGCGCTTTCCATGCGGCTCTGGCCCGTGCCCAGTTCGCGCACGCGTATGTCATGCGGGGCCAGGTGGCGGCCGTAGCAGAAGCCCCGGCCGGGCGCGGCCCCGTCGGGACCGGCCTCGCCCTGACCGGGGGGCAGGGCTTTCTGCCGCAGCACATGGGCGTAATGGGGCAGGCCCTCGCCGCTGGCCTCGTAATAGTCCAGCATGCGCCACTGGCCGGACGGCTCCACCTGAAAAAACCAGATGGCTGTGGCGTCGTCCATGCCCAGATCCCAGGCTGTATGCACCGGCAGATCCGGCGCGGGAGAGAGGTTCACGATACGACCCTCGTTTTCGGCCTGATCCAGCAAAGAGGCGTAATAGGCCCCGCGCACGGCCGCCGCGAAGGAACATTCAAATTCCTGCCGGTACTCGGCCTCGTCCATGCCGCGCCGGGCGGCGGCCAGTTCCGCCTCTGGCAGATAGCCGGTGCTGGAGGCCGGAAAGCGGAAGCGCGACCACAGGCCGTCAGCGTCGGCCCCGGCCTGCCGCCAGACATCGTAGAGCAGGTTGTCCGTGCCGTGGGGCGTGCCGCAGAACAGGGCGCGCCCCTGACGGTCGGCCAGCATGGGCCGCAGCACCTGACTCCAAACCCGACGCGGCATGTCCGCCGGTTCGTCCAGCACCAGATCGTCCAGATACAGGCCGCGCAGGGCCTCGGCATTGTCCGTGCCCAGCAGGCGGATACGCGCGCCGTGGGGCAGAATGCAGGTCAGCTCGCTTTCCAGAAAGCGCGTGCCCGGCACGGCCCCGGCAAAATGCTTGCAGTAATCCCAGGCCACGGCCTTGGCCTGGCTCAGAAAGGGCGCGGCATAGGCGGCCCGCCAGTCCGCGCCGCCACGACGCAGCGCCTCCCGGATCAGGTCATTGACCGCGGCCACGGTTTTGCCGAAGCGGCGGTGGCAGAGCAGCACGCAGAAGCGGGTGCGCTCCTGATGAAAGCGCCATTGCAGCGGGCGCGGGCAATAGGGGATCACGCAGGGCATGTCGTCACCTGTCTGTGGAGCTTGCGTTTTTCTTGCGGCGGGCCGCGGATGTCACGCCCGGCCCGGCGGAGGATGCGCCCCGGCTCGCGGGGCCGCCCCAGACCACCACCAGACGCCGGACGGGCGCTTCCGCCGGGGCGGCTTCCCGCAAGGAGCGCAGAATCATATGCAGCTCTTTGATTTCCCTGACGATATCTATGCTCTTTTCCGCTATTTCAGCGTCATCCAGGGTGCGACTGAGCAGGTCAAGGCGTTTTTCCAGGCTGTCCAGAAGTTTGGCGGGCGGCGTGGGGGGCGGGGCTTCCGTCCGGGCCATCAGCGCGCGCTCCCGGTCAGGGGCGCGCCGGCGGCGCAGCGCGGGCCGGGCAGCAGACTCAGGCGGTCTTCCTGGCGATCCAGGCCGTGCTCCAGCCGTTCCAGCAGGCGGTCAAGACCGGAGATGCGCGCGTTCAGGGCCTGGATTTCACCGCGCAGGGCCGCCAGCTCGCCATGCAGACCGGCCATGTCGTCGCCCGCCGGCATTTGCCGCAGCTGTTCCTCCAGGGCGCTCAGGCGGCGGGCCGTGGCCGCCTCGCGCCTGGCTTCGCGCTGAAGGTGAAGCTGGTAGTCGTCGCCGCGCACGAAGGCGCGGCGCAGGCTCCAGAGCGCCCAGGCGAACAGGCCCTGAACAACGAGAATCAGCAGCGATGCGCCCGGAGAGGTGAATATTTCGGTAAGCATGGGAATCTCCTTGCCGTTAGAGCATGTTGCCGATGAAAGCATCTGCGGGACGGATATTTTCATCAGGTTTCGCCGCCGCCATTCAAAAAACGCACAGTGACGCGGCCAGTGCGAAAAACCACGTTTTTTCGCGAGCGATCCCGCAAAAATTCTTCGCGGAATTCTGCGCGGAATTTTTGCAATGAGACGCTAGAATCCCAGGCCAAGCATGCCCAGCAGAAGCGCCATGATCTGCTCCAGCGCCGAGGGCGGCAGATCGCGTTCCCAGCCGGCGAAGAACAGGGGAATCACAACCAGCCTGCCCACCACCTCCCAGGCGAAAAGCAGGCTCAGAATCCAGCCCAGAAAGGAGCGCCAGAGTCGCAGACGGCTGGCGGGCGCGCCGCTTGCCTCGGTTTCGTTGATTCTGCTCTGGGCGTCGTTTTGGCGACCGCGATCCGGCAGCGACCTGGACAGCCCTCCGGCCACGCCGCCCAGCAGTTTTCCCAGCAGGGCCCACATCAGACTGCCCCCCGTTCCAGTTCGGCCAGGTATTGCGCCAGGGAACGCGCGCGGTTGCGCCAGCCCGCCAGAAAAACCCGCATGGAAGGCCGCCGGGCGGCCAGATCACGATAAAAGGTTTCACGCAGGCGCAGGCTCAGCCGGGCCGCGTAAAAATCCAGATGCGCCTCGGCCAGGGCTTCGGCCAGTTCCCGGGTGCGCGGGCCCATGACGCCGTCCTCGGCAATGGGGCTGTAGTGGTCAAGCTGCGCATCGCCCGTGACGTTCATGGCCCGCTGCAACTGGCGCGTGGCGCGCGCCGGGCCCATGTTCACCGCGCCGTCATAGAGGGTCACGGCCAGCGGCAGGGGCAGAGCCTTGCAGTGCAGCTTGTCCCAGAAATGAGCCTTGAACAGCGCTGCGGCCTGGGCCCTGGTGCAGGCCCGGATGTCGTCGGCGTCCACATCGCCGTCCGTATCAAGGTCAAGGCTGTACCAGCCGCACCGGGGTGTGGAGCGTTGCGCGCAGCCGTCGCAGCTGCGGAGCAGGCGGCGGCATTCCTCGCGGGCCTGCCGGGCCAGTTCCCGCACCCAGCGCAGGGAAACGCCGTGGTTGGTGAGGCCGCCCGGATCGGACGGGTGGTCGGAAAGGCCGCCCTCCCACCGGGCGGTGAAGGCATGGGCCAGTTGAAAGGCGTCGGACATGACGGCTCCTTGGCGTTGGGGTTGCCGCCGCCAAATCCGGCGGCGTGGGTAGAACATGCCAAAAAGCCCGGCGTGCGTAAGACTGAAGGGTTTCAGTAAGGTGAAAGCCTTGAACGGCGCTGGCCAGAGCCTTTCCGGGGGGCGCGCTTTCCCGGAAAAACAAAAAAAAGCCCGCGAAATGGCGGGCTTAAAAAAAGCGAAAGCTTGTTTGTTGTTAAAATAAGTAATGATTACTCCATGTTGAAAGTATTTTTGCGGCCCTTGCCCGCATCGCTCAAGGCTGCGGAATCGCCCAGACGGCGAAGCACGCGGGCCTGGGCCGGGGCCGAGGCATCCTTTTTAAGTATCTGCCAGATGCGCCTGTCAGACAGGTCATGCCGCAGGGCCAGGGCCGCCACGGCGGCGGTGCTGCTCAGACCGTGGGCCGTATGCCTGCCGAAGGCTTCGATGATTTCCCGCTGGCGCAGTTTTTCGCGCAGGGCGCTACAGCGCGGTACATAGACAAAAGTGCCGCCAAAGACCGCCATGAGCCTGCGCACGCAGCGCAGGCCCAGGCGGCGGCGCAGGGGGTTGTTGGCGTCCGGCTCCAGCCGGGGCACGCGCACATTGCGACCGCCATATGCCTGCAGCACGCGCCAGAGCAGGCGCGCGTCACGCAGGGCGTTCCAGAGCTGGCGCACATTGTCCGGCAGATAGGGCAGAAGTTCCTCCCAGTCCCGTTCCTCCCGGGCCAGACGCAGGGCATGCCCCCAGGAGTCGCGCCCGCGCGGCAGCGGGGGACGCCCCTTGCAGCCCGTCCGGTCGGCATTGGATGCGGCCTTACTGGGGCACATGGCAGACCTCGCCCGTGACGGCGGGGGAAGGGCCGCGCCGCCGCGCGCCGGTGGAAGCCCACCGGCGCGATCGTCGTAAAGCGACAGGTTTCTGGCCAGCAGACGAAGGTGACTGCTGGCCAGACGCAGCACGGGCCGCTGGACGCCGCGCGCCTCGATTTGCAAAAGTTCCAGCACAGCGCTCAGGTTTTGGATTTCATCTTGCAGTTCGGACATGCCATGCTCCCTATCAAGGTTCTCACCACAAAAAACAGGTTTTTCATCTTGATATATGTTTTTATGTTATTTATCAAGAAAAATTATATTATAAAAAGAAAACTTTTAATCAGGGGCCTGCAAAGAACTGCCGCGCGAGACACAAAAGTGGGCGGCGAACCTGGGGAAGACGTGAATATGGCGCTATTTCAAGGGAAATCTTGCCTTATGCGCGAAAATTGTCTATCTTTGCCAGAAACAATGCCCATTTTGCATGTTTTCATATTTTTTTCAAAATAAAAATTTATAATTTTCCCTGTATGTTCCGTCTAACCTCCTTACGTTATTGACGTAAAAAAGGCAGCGCCATGAGCTCGACATCCCTTTTGGCCCCCGATGTTCACAATGGTTTTTCCGCGCGGCTGCGGCGACGTCGCTTGCAGCTCGAACTGCGCAAGCGGGAGCTGGCGGCCCAGGTGGGCGTGAGCCTGACCACCATTCAGCAGTATGAGAACGGGCAAATGCCCAAGGGGGAGTACGCCGTGCGTCTTTCCGAGGCGCTGCGCTGCTCTCTGGACTGGCTGCTGGCCGGCAAGGGAGACGCCGACGGCGGCATTCTGGACACTTCAGAGGCGCGTCTGGTCATGGTGCCCATGGTGGAGGCGCGGCTTTCAGCCGGCACGGGCAGTTTTGAAACCGGCGGGGAAATACTGCGTCATTACGCCTTCCGCTGGGATTTTTTGCACCGCAAGGGCAACCCCGCCCGGATGGCGCTGCTGCGCGTGTCCGGCGACAGCATGCAGCCGCGCATTCTGCACAACGATGTGGTGCTCATCGACCAGTCCCAGAGCGAGCCTGTGCCGGGCCGCATTTATGCGGTGGGCGTGGAGGACATGGTCTACCTGAAAATCGTCAACGCCATGCCCGGCCGTTTGATTCTGAGCAGCGTCAATCCTGACTACGCGCCCATTGAGGTCGGCGTCGGCGAACAATTGGCGGATCTTGTGCGGATTATCGGGCGGGCGGTGTGGGTTGGCCGTGAACTGGATTAGGCCCGGATATCATGTCACTTTACTTTACAAGGACGACGCCGTGAATCTTGAACAGCTCTTGCAATACCTGGATGACGGAAAGCCCCTGACGGCGGGAACGGAAGCCTGTGAACTCATGGAGCGTTATACATATGAAGCCATGCGGTTGACCGCGGAGCTGAACAACGCATATCACGCGCCTGATGAGGTGTGCGATTTCATGCGGCGCATAACCGGGCGGGAAGTGGACGACTCTTTCAGGCTGTTTCCTCCATTTTATACTGACTTTGGCAAAAACATCCGCCTGGGAAAAAACGTCTTTATCAATGCCTGCTGCTGTTTTCAGGATCAGGGCGGCATTACGGTGGGGGATGGCGCGTTCATCGGCCACCGCGTTACGCTGGCAACGATCAATCACGGCTTGCGGCCCGATGAAAGGCATATTCATCATGTCGCCCCCATAATCATCGGCGAAAATGTCTGGATAGGCTCCGGCGCCATAGTGCTGCCCGGCGTGACCGTGGGCGACGGCTCTGTGGTGGCCGCCGGGGCGGTCGTGAGCAGAAGCGTGGAGGCGGGCAGCATTGTGGGCGGCGTTCCCGCAAGGCTGATGGGGCGCGTCGGTGTTGACGCGCCGTCGGAGAAAGAGGGATAAGGCCTGTGCTCTCTTCGCGGGGCGCATTGTCGAAGCGGGCAAATCTGGGTAGAAGTCGTCTCATGCTTCGCGCGCAATGCCTTTCAGGCCGGGGGAGAGCCCGGCGCGATGCAAAACGCGCCGTGAATGAGCAAAAAATCATATTTTTTTGAGCCAATGGCCTTCATGCTTCGGCCCAGGGCTGAAGCATGAAACGAGTTCCGAACCGCATGCGCCGAGCCTTGCAAAAAGCTGTTCCGCATGCCGTCCTGTGGGGAGCGTCAATGAAACTTTGTCCCGTGATCTTGTGCGGCGGCGCCGGCTCCAGGCTCTGGCCGCTGTCACGCCGCCTGTATCCCAAACAGTTCATGGACATGGGCGGGCATACGCTGTTCGGCGACACTCTGAAGCGCCTCGGCGGCCTGCCGGAACTGACGCCGCCTCTGGTGATCTGCAACAGGGAACAGCGTTTTCTGGCCGCCGCCCAGATGCAGGAGCAGGGGCTGGAGCCCGCGGGCCGCGTGATTCTGGAGCCGGAAGGCCGCAACACCGCGCCCGCCATCGCCGTGGCGGCCCAGGCCGCGCTGGAACGGAACCGGGGCGAGGATGCGCTTTTGCTGGCGCTGCCCTCCGACCATGTGATTCGTGAGGTCGGGGCCTTCGCCCGCGCCGTGGCGCAAGCCGCGGCCTGCGCCGGCCAGGGGCGGCTGGTGACCTTTGGCGTTGAGCCGGACGGCCCGGAAACCGGCTACGGCTATATTCAGCGGGGGGAGGCCCTGAGCACGGGCTTTGCGGTGCGTCGCTTTGTGGAGAAGCCCCGTCGCGAGGCGGCCGAGGCCATGCTGGCCGGGGGCGGCCACTACTGGAACAGCGGCATGTTTCTGTTCCGGGCGTCGCTGTTTCTGAGTGAACTGCGCCGCTACGCGCCGGACATGTTCCGCGCCGCCGCCGACGCCTGGGAAGAGCGGGCTGAAGAACATGATTTTATCTGGCTGGGCGAGGCTTTTGCCGCCTGTCCGGCGGACTCCATTGACTATGCGGTGATGGAAAAAACATCTCTGGCGGCTATGGTGCCGCTGGACGCGGGCTGGAGCGATCTCGGCTCCTGGAGCGCCGTGTATGACGCGGCGGCCAAGGACGCCGCCGCCAATGCGCTGGTGGGCGATGTGCTGGCCGAAAACGTATCGGGCAGCTATCTGCATTCCAGCGGTCGGCTGGTGGCCGCGCTGGGCGTCAGGGATATGGTGGTGGTGGAAACCGGCGACGCTGTGCTGGTGGCCGGCAAGGAGCATTCGCAGGAGGTCAAGACCCTGGTGGCCCGGCTCAGCCGGCAGGCCCGATCTGAAAAGGACACCCACTTGCGCGTCTTCCGTCCCTGGGGCTGGTATGAAACGCTGGCTCTGGGCGAGCGCTTTCAGGTCAAGCGCATCATGGTCAAAAGCGGCGCTTCCCTGTCGCTGCAACTGCACCATCAGCGGGCCGAACACTGGGTGGTGGTCAGCGGCGTGGGCCGGGTCACCGTGGGCGACAAACTGCTGGAACTGCATGCGGACCAGTCCACTTATATTCCGCTGGGCGTCAGGCATCGCCTGGCCAATGCCGGGCCGCTGCCTCTGGAGATCATTGAAATCCAGAGCGGCTCCTATCTGGGCGAGGACGACATCGTTCGGTTTGAAGACACCTACGGGCGCTGTTAGAACGAATTGCCTTTGAAAAAGGCATTTGCTCTGGGGCAGACCCCAGGCCCCCGCATGTTCGGTTTCACGGCCGGGCCTCCCCACAGCGCGCCCGTGCATATTGATGGCAGAATCAGGCAATTTTTCGCGAGAATCGTATCTTTCTCTTTTGCCGACGCGCGGCTAATCTGTGCGCAGGCCATGAATCCGTCCGCCGCAAGGCGGCTTTTTGCCACAGAGCGTTGTTGCGCGGCGGGCGGTTTGCTTCACGAGAGTTGAGGGCAAGATCCGTCAGCGGCAGCGCCGCGTCTGATGAAAAGCGGCGCGGTCAAAAGGGAAAAGACCTCCAGGGGGGATGTTATGAACGGCTATTCTCGACGCGACTTTCTGAAAGGCGGCGCGCTGACCGCCGGCGCGCTGGCCGCGGGCGTATTTCTGAAGAGCGCTCCGGTTCTGGGCGCCGCCCCGGAAAAGGCGCGGGTTTTTTTCACCAGAGACCTCAGCGCGGAAGGGCTGCTCAAGATTTTTGCCAACGTCAATGCCGGCCTGAGCGGCAAGGTGGCCATCAAGCTGCATACCGGCGAGCCCGACGGGCCCAACATTCTGCCCCGCCCCTGGGTGCGGCGCATTCAGGCCGCCATTCCCGACAGCACGATTGTGGAATGCAATGTGCTTTACAACAGCCCGCGTCAGACCACGGCCGGGCATCGGGAAACCCTGAAAAAAAACGGCTGGACCTTCTGCCCCGTGGACATCATGGATGCCGAGGGCGATGCCGCCCTGCCCGTGCCCGGCGGCAAATGGTTCAGGGAAGTGGCCGTGGGCAGGAATCTGCTGAACTATGATTCAATGCTGGTGCTGACCCATTTCAAGGGGCATACTATGGGCGGCTTTGGCGGTTCGCTGAAAAACATCGCCATCGGGTGCGCTTCGGGCAAGGTGGGCAAGGCGCAACTGCACCGGGAAGGCGACGAGCTCTGGTCCGGCGGCCCCAACTTCATGGAACGCATGGTGGAGGGCGGCAAGGCCGTTGCCGCGCACTTTGGGCCGCGCATCACCTATATCAATGTGCTGCGCAATATGTCAGTGGACTGCGACTGCGCCGGAACCAGCGCCGCCCGGCCCACAACGCCGGACATCGGCATCCTGGCTTCCACGGACATCCTGGCCGTGGACAAGGCGTCGGTGGATATGGTCTATGCCCTGCCCGAAGACCAGCGGCGCGACCTGGTGGAACGCATTGAAAGCCGCAGCGGCCTGCGCCAGCTTTCCTACATGAAAGAAATGGGCATGGGCAGCGACCAGTATGAACTGATCACCCTGTAGGGCCAGCCATATCATGCCGTTGAGTCTTCCTGCCGGCGATGCCTGAAAATGGCCGTGCCGCTTCGGGTGCCGAAAGCCCCCGCGATGTCGCGTCGCGGGGGCTTTCACATGGCATGGCGGGCGTCAGCCAAGGCTGTCGCCAGAGCGGTTTGGGTGACTTCATTGGCAAACCGCTCTGCGATCACAGCGGCTATAGGGAGTTAAGAAATATGAGAATAGGGGATGGTCTGTTCCGTCCTTGACCGATGCTTGACAAACCCTTGCCTGATGCCGCTTAGGCGCTTGACCGAAGCCCAAAAAGCGTCAGGAAAAAGAGTTGAGAACGCGGGGCCGTTTTGCGGCCCCTTTTTCATTTAAGGTGAGAATTGCGCGCGCGTGGCCGTGTGCTGATTCAAACACAAAAAACGGCCCATTTTTTCAATATTCGCGCCCTATCCAGAGGACTTGTCCGATAACCCGAAAAAGGTCCTGCTCCTGGCCCTGGACATCAATCTCCAGCGGTGGATAGGCCGGGTTCGTGCTTTTGAGGATCACCTTCCCCGGCACCCTGTCGATGCGTTTAAGATAGATGGCATCCTCGAAGCCTACCGCAAATATTTTGCCAAGACGTATGTCTGTTTTGCTCTGGTCCAGAAGCACGGCGTCTCCATCCATGATTTCCGGCTGCATACTATCCCCGTCCACACGCATAAGAACCATGTTCTTTGGATTGCCTTTGCGAAGGAGGAAGTCTGAACGGAACGCATAGCTGCGGTCACTCTCCCCGCTCACCTCTAAGCTCCCGTGGCCCGCTGATAAGCGCGCCTCAACCATCGGAACCATAATCAAATCGACATCGCAGTCTTTGCCCGTTTCCTGAATGGAACATCCCTGTATGGCGTTTAGAGCCTCCGGTGGGGAAACCGTGGCTGCGGAACCTTCCAGGCCGTTCTCGCCCATCAGAAGCCAGTCCGAAGAAATGCGCAAATTATGACAGACATTTCTTAAAAATTCTGCGGTGGGACTGGAAACACCCTTCTCGTAGTTTCGGAGGGTGCTTTCAGTGGTTCCCATTTGCTCGGCGAAGGCTCTGCGGGGTTGTCCATTCCTCAATTTTATCAAGCGGGCTGCCAAGTCATTCATCACGCAAACCTTTTGAGAAACAAAGTTTTGCGCAATATTTTGCGCGGAAAACTTTATAACCCTACAAAATTGCTCGCAAATCACAAAAACGCAATTTTTTTAGATTTGCGCAGATTTTGATTGACTATGCGCAAAAAATGACAGAAAAAAGACTTGCGAGCGGTTGAATTTTCAACGCTGACAACGCCGACTTTAGCCGCTCCACCTGTTGAAATCAACGTCCACGGCAAAGCCGAGTTTGGACACGAGCGGAGGACAAAATGGAATACCAGGACTTCCTTTACGGCACGGGCTCCAAGGTTTCGGAAGAAGATTTCGAGGACCTTATCCGGCCAGTCATCGAGGACCGGAGCGACCTCTTTCCTACGGATGAGGCAGCGATCGCCCATTACAACCGCTTCGGTCTGAATGGGTTTTTGGACGGGTTCATCGAGGCCATTGACGAACTCGTGGACCATCTCCGGGACGCCAGACTGGCAACCGGTGTGGATCCGACATCTTTTCTCAAGCTCGTGGAACTGGCCGTGGAGCAGGTTTAGAGGCAAGCCACAATGACGCAGCTTTCCCTGCTCGAAACCTCTTACCAACTTGCCGGCGCAATGGCCGCCATACGGGCGGCCATGCGGGCAACGGTGGGCGCGCCTGAAAGCGAAGGCCGCAAGGCGCTTCCTGACCGCATGAATGCCATAGCGCGCCAGGCGGGCGTCCGACTCACGCAGGGAAACCAGAAGAACATCAGCAAGGACACCCTGGACAAGTGGCTGTCCCCTGCTGACACCACGCACACGCCTTCCCTTATGGCTGTGCTGATATTTTGCGCGGCTACTGAAAATATGGAGCCGCTCCGCGCGGCAGCGAAGTCCCTCGGCCTGGACCTGATGACCAAAGAGGACATGAAGTTCCGGGACTACGGGCGCGCCGTGTGGGAAATGAAGGCGGCGCGAGAGCGCAAGCGGAAGCTGGAGAATGATTTATGAACCGGGCAGCCTGCGGGATTCAGCGCTTTGCTCACCGGTATCTTATCCGGGAAATTTTGGATGACCGGGGCCTCAGTATGGCGGCGCTTGGGAGGCAGATTGGCGTTTCTTATGAAACGGTCTCCGCAACGGTTCGAGGGAAAAAGCATTGCCACAAAGTCCTGGATGCTCTCAAGGACCTGGGAGTGCCGACAGCATATCTCTTTGACCCTCGCGTAAAAGAAAAGACAGCCGCCTAATGGCTTCACCATCCGTCTGGCAGGTTAGAGAAATGGCAATCAAGACGGCATACACTACAGCGGAAATAATGGCAGTTTTGCAAATTTCTGCGGCGTCCACAGTAATTCGGCGCTCTGCAAGAGAAAACTGGCAATTCCGCCCCCGGCGTGGGCGTGGCGGCGGCAAGGAATGGCTTGTGGCTTCCATGCCGGAGGATACGCGCCTCGCCATACAGGCAGCCGAAGAAAAAGCCCTCATGGCCGAAGCCACTTCCGCCCCGCGCCTTCCGGCTCTCCCGGCCACCATACAAGCCGCCATCATGGACGATTCCAGGCGCAACAAGGCCCTGGCCCGCGCAGACCTGGTGCGGCAGTACCTTTCATGGCTTAGGCGCTTTGGGCACGGCAAAAAGCAGCGTCAAGACTTCATTTCCGCCTATCTCTCCGGCGCGTGGCCACAACTCCTGCAAGAAGTCGGCAAAACTAGCTGGAAATCCATTGAGCGCTGGAAGGTGGCGCTGGAAAGGACAGAAAGCGTCCTCACCCTGACGGACAAGCGCGGCGTGGCTCACCGTGGGCGGACGCTCCTCACGGAGCGCCACCGTACCCTTATCCTCGGCCATATCCTCAACCCTAATGCGCCCAACATCAGCCAATGTGCCAACGAGGTGCGCAAGCGGTTCCAGGCGGAAAATCTCTATGTCCCCTCCGAGCCGACAATCCGGCGCTTTGTGAAGTCCTATATGCAGACCTGCTTTGACGAATGGACTCTGTTCCGTGAAGGGCGCAAGGCGTGGAACGACAAGTGCGCCATTTCCCTGTTGCGGGACTGGAGCCTGGTCAATGTTGGCGACATCGTAATCGCAGACGGCCATACCCTCAATTTTGAGTCAATCAATCCGGCAACGGGCAAGCCCAAGCGGATGACCATTCTGCTTTTTTATGACGGTGCCAGTAATTGCCCGCTCGGCTGGGAAATCATGCCCACCGAGAACACGGCAAGCATTTCCGCCGCCTTCCGGCGAACCTGCATCCTGCTCGGGAAATTCCCGCGCGTTGTGTACATCGACAATGGCCGCGCCTTCCGCGCCCGCTTTTTCGAGGGCTGCCCGGACTTTGAGCAGGCGGGCATCTTCGGCCTCTACGAAAGCCTTGGCTGCAAGGTGATCCACGCCTGGCCCTACCACGGCCAGAGCAAGCCCATTGAACGCTTTTTCGGCACCATGCACGGCCTTGAGGTCTGGATGCCGTCATATACGGGCTTTGACATCGCCCACAAGCCCGCCCGCATGAAGCGCGGCGAGGACCTTCACCGCAAGCTCTACGAAAAGATGGGTGCCCGCCCCCTGACGCTGGAAGAAACCCATGTCCAGGTGGCGCGCTACTTCGCCGAATACGCCCAGCGCCCGCAGCACCGTACCCACCTGCGCGGTCGCAAGCCTGCCGAAGTGTTCATGGCAGGGCGCGGGGACGGCTATAGGGGGGCAAGAGAAATGAGAATGGCGGTACTGGCTAATCCGGCTTGACGAATGCTTGACTTTCCCTTGACTGATGCGGTCCCGACGCTTGACCGACCTCTAACAAGCGCGAAAAGAAAGACTTGAGAACGGAAGGCTATTTCAAGAGCGTTTCCGCACGACAAATGAGAACAGAACAGCCCCGCCGCGTGTCGTTTTTGACACAAAAGCAGGGCTGTTTTTTTCTGTTTGGCGACTACGCCGCGCCACTTGCTTCTTTAGGCTGATCCGTAGCAACAGCGAGTCGATTTTTACGTTCCTCCAGTCGGGCAACCTTTTCCCGCAGTTCCCCGATTTCGCGGAACAGCTCTTCCTTTTCCTTATAGAGCACCTCTTTTTCTCGGTAGAGCTTGCGATTTTCTACTGTCAACTCTCGGCGTTCTTCTTCCAATATATTTAATTTTTTCTCGATGTTAGAATAGTCTTGAGATGGTTTTTCCTGATTCTCTTTGCATACTGAGGAAGCCGAAGTAGCGCTAAGGTGCATGGGTCCTTCCCCTTTGAGGAGCCATTCGGCTGAAATATCATACGAAAGACAAATTTTTAGGATGACATCTGCACTGGGTGAATTTCTGTCATTTTCATAGCCACCTATGGAACCTTTTGCAATTCCAACATGTTCCGCAAATTCGGCTTGGCTTTCTTCCCCGCGTATGAATCGGATGCGTTCTCCCAGTGTTTTCATTGGGTAAAAGTTCCCTACACCAAAGTTTTACCTCAACTTTTACCTAGCTACTTAGGCAACTAGCTAGAAAAATTGACAAATAAAATTATGGGCGCTTTTTAAGTTTTACCCAAAATTTCAGGTTACTTGTCTGAAATTTTGTCCTAAAACTGGACTTGCGGGCGGTTGAAGTTTCAACAGTAAGCAAGTCGACTTTATCCGGCCCGCCCCATTAAATCAACGTCCGAGCGCAAGCGGCGTTTGGACAGGGAGCAGGCCATGAAGCAGTTTTCCTTACTTGACGATGCACTCAGGCTTTCGGGCGTGATGGCGGCCATACGGACCGCCATGCGTGATGCAGCCGGAGCGCCGGAAAGTGAAGGACGCAAGATGCTTGCCGACCGACTGAACGAGACAGCGCAACGGGCGGGCATCAAGCTGACGGGCGGCAATACCCTGTCCATCAGCAAGGCCACGCTGGACAAATGGCTGGCTCCCTCCGACACATCGCATCCTCCCTCCATTCTGGCACTGCTGGCCTTCTGTCGAGCCACCGGCAACGTGGAACCGTTCCGTGTTGCGGCGCGGTCTCTGGGCCTGGACCTGATGACGGAGGAAGACAGGAAGCTCCGCGACTACGGAGCGGCAGTCCTGGAAATGAAGGCCGCCCGGAAACGCAAGCGCAGACTGGAGGAAGACTTATGAACCGCAACAGATGCGGACTCCGCCGCTTTCAATACCGTTACATCATTCGAGCCATCTTGGACGACCGGGGCTTGAGCATGTCGGAGCTTGGCAGGCGCATAGGCGTTTCGGCGGAAGCCGTTTCCGCCACGGTACGGGGCAAGCGGCACAGCCCCAAGGTTCTGGACGCCTTGCGCCGGGAAGGCGTGCCGGAAGAATACCTATTTGACCCGCGCCTTGAGTGCAGCAAGGCCGCATAGCGTGGGAACGTGAAGGAAAAGGCGATGGTACTCCGTGAAGCATACATCACGCAAGAATGCAGCAGGCTCTTGGGGTTGAGCGTAAAATCTACGCTGCAACGCGCACAGCGTGAGTCTTGGCAGTCCCGCCCGCGCAAGGGCCGGGGCGGCGGGAAGGAGTGGCTTGTTTCCTCCATGCCGGAAGCAACGCAACGCGCCCTCCAGACGGCGGAGGAACGCCGGGTGATAGAGGAAGAAGCGGCCCATAATGCAGCCCTTCCCATGATTGCCAGCTCGCATGTTCCATCAGTGGCCCGACAGGCCATTTTTGACGACAAGCGCCGCTACAAGGCGCTGGCAAAGGCCGACCTTCTGGGGCTTTACCTGGACTGGCAGACAAAGCACGGCAGTACCATCAGGCAGAAACAAGCCTTCATCCTTGCCTATCAGGGCGGCGCGTGGGGCAAGCTCCTTGCGGAACTCGGCCCGCGCGTAAGCTGGAAGAGCCTGGAACGCTGGAAGCTGGAGCAGAAGGACTCCGGCGGCGTTTTGGCACTGGCCGACAAGCGCGGCCTTGCCCATCGGGGCAAGAGCATGCTCACGGAACGGCATCAGACCATCATTCTGGGGCAAATCTTGGACGGCGACCGCCAAATCAGCACCTGCGCCCGCATCATACAGGAACGGTGCAAGGCGGAAAATCTGACCGTTCCCTCAGACGATACCATCCGGCGCTGGGTAGCCAACTACTCAAGGACATGTTTCAGCGACTGGACGCTGTGGCGCAACGGCGAAAAAGCCTGGAACGACAGGTGCGCCATATCCATTCTGCGAGACTGGTCGCTGGTGGAAGTGGGGGACGTGGTTATCGCGGACGGGCATACGCTCAACTTTGAAAGCATCGACCCGGATACCGGCAAGGCCAGGCGCATGACGCTGCTTCTGTTCTTCGATGGAGGAAGCCGCTACCCGCTGGGCTGGGAAGTCATGGGCACAGAAAACACGGCCTGTATTTCCAGCGCGTTCCGCCGGTCCTGCATCCGGCTGGGGAAGTTTCCCCGCGTTGTCTATCTGGACAACGGCAAGGCGTTCCGGGCGCGGTTCTTCGACGGGTGCAAGGACTTTGAGCAGGCCGGATTCCTCGGTCTTTATCGTGACCTTGGCTGCGAAGTCATCCATGCCTGGCCCTACCACGGCCAGAGCAAGCCCGTGGAACGGTTCTTCGGAACCATGCACGAACTGGAAGAAATCACGCCGTCCTATACGGGGTGGGACATAGCCCACAAGCCCGCGCGGCTGCACCGGAACGAAAAGCTGCACCGCCGCCTGCATGAAAAACTGGGCCGCCGCCCGCTCACGCTGGAAGAAACGTATGAGTGGCTGGCCTACTGGTTCGAAGTGTACGCTTCCCGCCCGCAGATTACCACGCATTTACGCGGCAGAACGCCCGGAGAAGTGTTCGAGGCAGGCCGGGGGCCGGGTGTGGACATGGAGCGCCTTACCCTGCTGATGCTGCAAAAGGAAGTCCGCACCATCAGCAAGGACGGCATACGGCTGGACGGCCGCCTGTTCTGGCATGAAGCCCTGTTCAACCGCCGCCATCCGGTACTGGTTCGCTATGACTGGCAGCTCTCGCCGCACACGGTGCTTGTGTACGATCTGGAAGGCCACAGACTTTGCGAAGCCCGCGACCGTTACCATTACGGCATTGCCGCCGGAATCCATCCCGCCGCCCGCGCTTTGGGAACGACGGAACAGCAGCGGGACCTTACGGAAGCCCTGGAACTCAAGAAGCGGCAGGAATGCGCGGCCAAGGCCGGAATACGGCAGATGACGGAAACGGTCATTCTCCCGGAAGCCCGACAGCGGCAGATCACAGGATTCCAGAAGGTCATCCCCGCCCCGGAACCCGTCAAAAAGACTCCGGCGCTCTCCGCCACGGAAAAAGCCGCCATCGAAGCCGCCAAGGCCGCCGGAGCGCAGGCCCGCGCGGAGCTGGACGCCCCATCCTACGAACCTTCCATTTTCAAGCGGTTCCCGGATGAACCGGCCCGGTACGACTACCTGTTCACAGCCCTGCACGAGCGGGGCGCGGAACTGGTGCCGGAAGACGCGGCATTCATGGAATATTTCGAGAATACCCCGCAGTTCCAGCGCAATTTCAAGGCGCTGTACGAGGACAGGCTGGAACTGCTGCAATTCAGAAAAGGTCAATACATCGCAACGGCATAGGGAGGCTATATGCGAGACGTGATTATCCCCACAGACGCGACGGCGCGGTTCACCACGGCGGTGGACGCCGTGGTGGACGCGGGCCGGGGAACCAGCGGATTCATTCTTGCCCACGGGCAGGCCGGACGCGGAAAGAGCGTGGCGGCGGACCAGTACCATTACCAGCGCGGCGGCGCGTATGTCCGCGTATGGGAAGGCTGGACGCAGGCGGCGTTCCTCCAGCGCGTACTTTTCGAGGTACGCGGCAAGAACGGGGATTTGCCCCGCATGAGCGCGGACCGCTGCAAGCAATCCATTGTGGAACTTCTGGAACGGGATCGCAAGCCCGTTTTCGTGGACGAGGCGGACCGGCTGGCCATCGGGCGCATTGAAGATTTGCGGGACATTCTGGAAATGACCGGCGCGCCCATCATACTGATAGGCGAGGAAGGCATTTTCGGACTTCTTGCCGAACGCCGCCGCGTATGGAGCCGTGTAGCTCATGAAGTGGAGTTCGGCCCCATCAGCGCGGCGGAGGTTGCCATGTACGCCATGAAAGCGGCGGCACTGGACATTCCGGCGGAACTCTGCGGGCGCATAGCGGAACGGGCAGAAGGCGACTTCCGGCTGGTGCGCAACATGATGCTGCTTTTGGAAAAGGCGGCGAAAGCGGCGGAAAACTTCACGGTGGACGGGCCGATGCTGGACACCGTGCTTTCCGCGCATTCCTGGCGGCGCAAGTAGGAGGGAACATGGATACCCGCAAGGAAGTCAGCAAAGAGGCGGTGCGCGCGGCGCTGCAAGCCCTGGGCGAAGGCGGAAAGGAAATCAGCTATCGGCTTGTGTATGAGGCGCTGGGGCTGGAAAACGACGCGGAACAGGCCGTTGTCCGCAGCCGTATTTCCGACATGACACGACACGGGGAAGTCAAACGGACGCGCACCGGCTGTTTTACCTACGATTTCAGGCACCGTCCCCGCGAGGCGAAGAGCTATGAAACGCTGTGGCGTTTTGTCCGCAAGGCGAAACCGGGTTGGAGCATATCGGAATGCGCCATGATGACGCGCGTTTCCTACACGCAGGCACTCCGTTACTGCAACTGGCTGGCGGATGAAGGATTCATAGCGCGGGCGGGAAAGGACGAGCGCAACGCGGCCACATGGCGGGCCACGGTAAAGGCGGACAGAACCCCGGAAACGCCGTATCCGCCGCTGCGTGAAACGGACCCCTTCGCGCGGGAACGAGTGGCGGCGGCCACCATTGCGCGGCTTCTGCTCTGCGCCGACCCCTACGCGAAAAAGACGGCGCAAAGCATTACGGACGCCTGCAAGGTACTGCTGGCACGGTTCGACAAGAACCGCACGGAAAATGAGAACGACAACCCAGAGGAGGATGCAACATGCTGAAAGAAAATCTTTTGTCCATTCTGGCCGCCCTTGGAGAAGTACAGGGAAACGCAAAGGATGAGGAACAGGCCGCCCTGGTGCGCGGCTGCCGCGACAATCTGAGGGCTGCCGCCGAACAGGCGGAGGCCCTGGAAAACAACCTTCATGTGGTGAGCGTGGACTGGACGGCGGAAGAAGCGGAAATCGCCGTACCCGCCATGAACCTGCGACTGGTCGCACGGGGCATCAGCGCGTCGGGCGTGTTCCCGGCAAGGGCTATCCGGGAGGTGATGTAATGGCACGCATCAAGCCGGACCCGCATGTGGTGGAGAACCGGGCGCAATGTGAAGGGGCGCTGGCGGAAATGGCGGCACTGGACCGCAAGCTCTCCGCCATTGAAAACGAGATGCGGGAAACCGTGGACGGGGCGAAGACAAAAGCCGGTCAGCTTGCCGGGCCGTTGCAGGCGCGGCGCAAGGAACTGGCGGACGCGGTGGCTGTCTTTGCCAGGCTGAACCGGCGAGAGCTGTTCGCCAAAAGCAAGAGCCTGGACATGGGCTTTGGAGTGATAGGCTTCCGGGCCAGTACGAAAATCGTCCAGATACGGGGCATCACGGCGGAAATGACGCTGGAAAAGCTGCACCAGTACAATCTTTCCGACGGTATCCGAACCAAGGAAGAAATCAACAAGGATGCGGCGCTAGGCTGGCCGGACGAACGCCTGGAACTGGTGGGGCTGAAACGCCAGCAATCGGACACGTTTTTCATTGAAATCAGCAAGGAAAATGTCCCCCAGGGCACGGCGTAGGAGGAAAGCATCATGGCCTACAGGCTGACGAAACCGGACCGGGAAAAACTGGGAATGCGTTTTGCGGAAATCCTGCTCTGCCGGGCAAGCGCCAGCCCCGGAGAAATGCCGGAACTGGCCTATCGCAAGGACTGGAGGGAAGCGGCGGCCCATGAGCGGAAAAAGGTAGTTTCCGAGATTGCGGAAGAGGCGCGGGGCATCCTGCTGAAAAGCGGATACCCGAAGGAACAGGTGGAGAAGGCGACACGCCATCTCATCAGATACTAAGGAGAAAAGACATGACGAAACGCGAACTTATCGAAAAGGCACTGGAAACGGCGCGTAACGCCCGTGACCGCAATCTGACGCTGACCGATATGGGCGCTGCTCTGGACAGCCTGTGCGAAGTAGCCGCCGCCGAACTGCTGGGCGGGGGCGAAGTGCCGCTGCCCGGCCTCGGAAAGCTCAAGAGCAGGGATGTAGCCGCCCGCAAGGGGCGCAATCCGCGAACCGGGGAGACGCTGGATATTCCGGCGCACAAGGCGGTGATTTTCGCCGCCTGCAAGGATTTGAAAGAGGCAATGAAGCCATAAAAGCGAAACCGCCCGCCCACTCCAGGGGCGGCGCGGTCGCCCGGCGGTGGTGCGCAGGGCCTGACGAGCAGCCAATGAGCAAGCAAAGCAATCAGAGGATGCACCCGGATTTGAACCAGGTGCGCAAGGAACTGGAAAGCATCATGGCGAAAGGACACAACAGCTACAAGGTCTATGAGGACTGGATAGGTCTGATGTTCTATGCCTTTCAGCGTGATGATGAACACTACCTGGAAATTATGGGGAACTACAGGAACGAGGGGCCGCAGGGCAGGCGCGAGGCTGACTATTTCGCCGGGGCCACGGGGGCGCTGATGCAGTACATGGCGCAAACCCATGAGGAAGCGTTGGGGCCGCTGTTCATAGAATACGCCTCGAATCACTACCGGGGCCAGTATTTTACGCCGCTTTGCCTGGCGCGGACGATGGCGCGAATCACCCAAACGGAACCGCCGAAGGACAGACGATTCATCGTGGCCGACCCAGCTTGCGGGGCGGGCGTCTGCCTGGTGGCCTGCGCCAAGGAACAGACTTTCGAGGAAAACAATCGCGCCATTTTCGTAGGCCAGGACATAGACCTGAATTGCGCCCGGATGGCGGCCTTGAACCTGATGTTCTTCAACCTGGACGGCCTCATCATCTGGGGGAACACCCTGACCGTGGAAGTCCGCGGAGCCTGGAAAACGCGCCGGAGCGTAGCCTTCGGCGGCAGTCTCCGGCCCACGGACACGGAGCAGGCGCGGACATGGATTGCGGGAGCCTTCAAGGCGCAGGAGAAGCCCGTGCCTTGTGTCAAAACTGACACAAAAAAGCGGGGAAAACTGGAGCAAATGACGCTGTTTTAAGGAGGTGGAAATGCCCGGATTGCTGCCAAAACAGAGGGTGCGCCCCTGCAAACACTGTGGGGAAAGGCCGGTTCTGCACATTATCCCTATGGTTGGTGGTCTGTTGACGGGGTTTGTCTGCCGGAAGTGCAGCCCGAACAGAGCCACGGTCTTTACCTCGCTGGTAAAGGCGAAGCAGCATTGGAATTACGCCAATAAATGAGGTGGATGGCTATGGACATTGTGAGGACGGAACAGGAAATCGCCCGTGTGGAAAACTGGGCCTTCGCCGGACTGGACGAGGGAACGCGCTATGCGGGGATTACGTATGAGCAGGGACTGATTGACATGCTGGAATGGCTGCGCGGCGACACGGATCATGCGCCGGATGAAGAATAGGCAAGCGAAACCGCCCTGCGGGGCGGTCGTCCGGCGGTGGCGCGCCGGGCCTGATGATGCAGCCGGGAGAATAATCTCATGCTAATCCCCTTGAACCTGTCCATATCTATACCGAAATACGCTGTTTCCATCCGGCAGCCGTGGGCGGAACTGCTGTTGCGACGGCAGAAGTCAGAAGAGTACCGGCAATGGCAACTTTCTGAAAAACACTGGGACCAGTGGCTGTATCTGCATGTATCGGTCAGTATGGCCAAAGCGGAAAAGCTGGCCGCGCTGATGCGTTGCGGTACATTCGACCTTCCGCGCGGCGGGTATGTCGGAAAAATTCGGTTTGACCGTCCCTATTGGGGCGAGACGCCGCGCGAAGGGCAAGATTACGTCCGGTGCCCGTACTGCTGGCACTGGCCCGTGACCGGGATTGAGTGGACGCCGTTCGTGTTGGCCAAGGGAAAACTACGGATTTTCAAGGTGGAATGAATGCAGGAAGGTATTGTGGATCAGCGTCTCCCGCGACGAGAGGAAGGCGGCAAAGTTTACATAGGCGAAGGAATACGGTTCGAGCGCATCCGGCGCATCACGGGCTATCTGGTGGGCACGGTGGACCGCTTCAACAACGCGAAACGGGCTGAGGTGGCGGACCGCGTGAAACATGCGGTCATGAGGTGAGGCCATGAGGAAGGACAATCGGAAATTCTGCGCGTCCATCAGCGTGCGCAACGGTGAAGAGCGTGCGAAATTGGAGCTTTCCCCGGCTCCGCTGCATGGCGGGCCGGAGGGCTTTTACCGCGTGCGGCTGGCCCGGCGCTGGCTGGATACGGAAGGCGGAACGCCGCGCTTTTTCGACCGGGACGGCCTTGCCTGTCTGGCGGCGGAGCTTGCCCTGTGCGGTCTGGAAACGCCTGCGCCGCGCCCCCATATCCCCCAGGACTGCCGCGTGACTGTGCGCGTCTGGAAAGACGATTTCCCGCAGTATTACGGCACCTGGACCTACTCCGAGCCGATTCTGGACTATTCGGGCCGCTGGCTGATTCTGGTCAGCGTGGAAGGCAAACGGCGTTTCGTGCCCTGTGATGACGTAACCCCCCATGAGGAGCGGCGACATGCGAGAAAATAACACCATGCGCCTGGGATTATATCGCAAGATTGAGATTGCCCGCAAACAGCTTCCGAATATGGATGAGGAGGCGTTTCGTGGGCTTTTGCGTTCCGAGTTCGGCGTATCCAGCCGCAAGGATATGAATATCCATCAGCTTTCCCGTCTGGTGCAGCTTTTCGCGGCACAGTACGGCGTGACCTATACCGCGCCCGCCAAGAGCCGGAACAGCCGCGTCACGCCGCACGGACGCCCGGACTTCATAGAGATAACCGATTCCATGCCCTACGCGCGGGAAAAGCGGCAGATTTTGGCCATCTGGCGCAAGCTGGGTTACTCCATGACCAGCCTGGACACGAGAGTCAAACGGGCGTTCGGGATTCACTGTTTTGTCTGGCTCCAGAACGGGGAACAAATAAGCACGCTGCTGTCCGACTTGCAACGCCGGGAAAAGGCGTTCGAGAAAAAGCGGAAAGTCGAAGGCGGGGCCGGTGAATGAGGTTGATACCCTCCGGGGGCAGGTGCTTGAGCGGTATGCGTCGGTGTACGCCTTTTGCCGCGCGCATCCCGAACTGAAACGGGCCACGGTGTATCTGGTTCTGTCCGGGAAGTATCCGGGCAAATGGAGTTTTCAAGCGGCACGGATACGGGCCGCGCTGACCGGAGCAAAAGAAATACCGGAAGTTCCCGCGCCGGGCGCGACCGAAGGCGGCCCGGAGGGCCGTGCCCGTTGCGCCGAAGGAAGCTACGGGCATCGACAGCAAAGCGTGACGCGGGAAGTTCTGGCGGAAACCTTGCAAAACATACGGTGCGCCCATTGCCGCCGCCTGGACCGGCGGGAGTGCATGGCCTGCCGGGACCAGACGGAACGGGAAGGAAAGGAGCTGTTCGGCAAACTGTTTCAGGAGAAATGAGCATGAGAACGCGGATACAGGAAATAGTGACGCTGACGAAGGAAGGCTGGCGGCCCTACGATGCCGAACCGGATCGGAGCGTATATGAGAAGCTCGGTTGCAACTATGCCCTGCGCGGGCAGAAGCGCAAGCCGTTCTGGTTCGTGCGGGACGATGTGTTTTGCTGCATCGGCTGCGGGAGCCATTGTACGCTGAAACGTCCGGCGGGCTTTCCGCTGCCGCTGCCCATCCGGTATTCCGTGGTTCCGCCGGATCAGCCGTTTACTTTGACGCCCCTGGAAATGCTGGCCCGGCATGATATTCTGACGGTTCGGCAGACGGCGTATGTGCTGAACATATCGGAGCGTCAAGTTTACGATTATATTGCGGAAGGAAAACTTGTAAAACTCAAGGATACGCCGGTGCGGGTACGCGCCGACGAGGTGAAAGCTCTCCGCAAGGATTTTGACGAATAATCCCCTGAAATTTGTTCGCATGGAGCGCGTCCTTTCCGGGCGTTGTCCGGCCCGTCATGGCAAGATGGCTGTGACGGGCCTTTTTCGCGCCAGGCCCGTGTCCTCCCTCTTCCCGCCGGGATTGGCCCGGCGGGAAGCCTGGCTTCAGCCGTTGCGACGAAGGAAGCTACGGATGAAGACAGCAACTGGTTACACACTACGCGACGCGAAGAAATCGCTGTCGCTATCCGTAAACCCGCTAACGCGGGTAACGGCTACCGCAACCCGGCGCGAGAGGAGCAAATGGACATGAAGAAATTTCTTTGCAATCCCCGGTATCTGCTGGCCGTGTTCATCCTGTGCGGCGTGGTTCTGCTGATCGGGCTGCTGACGGAATCTCCCGTACAGGGGCCGGTGGTGGCCTACAAACTGGCGCTGGTCATGGTAGCGGCCATTGCGGGCATGGTCTTTGATTTTCTGGCCTTCCCGTATGCGCTGCCGTCCGGCTACCTTGACCGGGACTGGCGGAAAAATCCCGATGCCACGGGAGCGGACGGCAAGCCGGACTTTCCCATTGCCACAGGGTATTTTCGTCCGTTCTGCGCGGCCTTGCTGCGCCGCGCCGTCATCATTGCGGCCTTTGTTGTGGCCGTGGCGCTGGGGCTGTAGTGATGAAGGCGCGTCTTTTTTCGTCATGCGGCGTTAGGCTGCGTCCCGTCCTCCACGCGCTGGACTACTTGTCCCGCTTGGTCGGACGGAACTTGCCTTCCTTGCCTGACAAAAAAATCCTAGCCTTCATCATTTGTAGCCTGCTGGGGTTTTGCGCCGTTCCCGCTCACGCCGCCGAAGTGAGCATTCCCCGCGCCGCCGAACAGCACAAAGCCACACTCACGCGAGCGGCCCACGCCTTCTGGGGGCTTGACGCGCCGGTTTCGGTGTTCGCGGCGCAAGTTCACACGGAATCCTGGTGGAAAAACGATACCGTTTCCAGCGTGGGGGCGCAGGGGCTGGGCCAGTTCATGCCGTCCACGGCCCGCTGGTTGCCTTCCGTGGCCCCGGAAACGGGCGAACCCGCGCCGTTCAATCCGGGCTGGAGTCTGCGGGCACTCTGCGCCTATGACCGCTACCTCTGGGAGCGCGTCGGAGCGTGGTCCGAGTATGAGCGCATGGCTTTTACGCTATCGGCCTACAACGGGGGCTTGGGCTGGGTGAACCGGGACAAGGCCAGAGCGCGCAAGCTGGGCAAGGATGACCGGAACTGGTTCGACCATGTGGAAAACGTCAACTCCGGGCGCAGTGCCGCCGCTTTCCGCGAAAACCGCAACTATCCCCGGCTTATCCTGCAAAAGCGCCAGTATGCCTATATCAAGGCGGGCTGGGGGCCGGGAATTGAGCCATGAACAAGACGCTCGCAGTTTTTGCCATCGGTTTTGCGCTTGCGGCTGTGGTTCAGTATTTCGCGGCACGGGCGCTGGAAAGTTCCCTTGCTGCGGAAGAGGCGGCCCATGCCGTCACGCGGCAGGAGCGCGACGACTGGAAGGCGCGGGCGGAGGCGGCGGCAACGCGGGCGGAAGCTCTGGCGGACAATGCCCGTCGTTGCCTTGAGCGGGAAGCCCAGACGCAGGCGGATGCCGCCGAACGGGCGGCCATCATGGACGCGGCCAAGCCACGGACCAGGACCGCCGAAGAGAAAAACAAGGTGGTGGACGATGAAACGCGCCGTCGCGCTGCTCTGCGCCTCAATCGCCCTCTGTAATTGCTGCGGCTGCGGCCCGAAACAGGCCGCGCCGCTCGTCCTTAATCTGCCTGCTTGCCCGGCCCCGTCCGTTCCGGTCTTGCCGGAACTGGACGCGGCGGAGCCGCTGGACAGCCCGGAGAACCTTTCCCGTCTGCTGGAGAGAGACGACAGAATCCGGGCTTACATAGACGGCCTGAACGCGGCCCTGCGCTGTGAACAGGCACGGGGGAAATCATGGGAAACGAAGTGAACGCCGCCATAAGCGCGGCCCTGCCTCTCATAGAATCGCTGTTCGCCTTGGGATTGCCCGGCATCATCCTTATGCTGGCGGCCATCCCCGCACTGGTTATTATGGTAGTGTTCATTCTGGACTACCGGCACGGCAAGCGAACGGAAATGCTGCTGGAAGCCTATCGTGAAGACACGCAAAACGTTCTGCGCGCGGTCAGTGAAAAGCATGAGGCCATCTTGCGGGAAATGAGCGAGAAGCACGAGGAAACGGCGGAATTTTACAGGCGGAACGTTACATTGGTAAAGAATTATGAAAAAATGAACGACGCGCTGCAAGAACTGGTCGTGAACAACACACGGGCGACGGAACGCCTCACGACGATGATTGAGGCCACAATCAACAAGGTCATGCGGGGATAACCATGCTGGTGAAGGAATACAGAAAGGCAAGAGAGGAATTGCGCATGCGGCGCAAGTCGATTGACGCGGACATCTCCTCCCGCAGGGCCGACCTGCTGGCCGCGCTTTCGTTGACGCGCCAGAATGTCAGCCTTCAAGGCGATTATATCGTAAGTCTGGCCATCAAGCTGAACGAGCTTCTGCTTGAACTGAAAGGGGTTGATGACCAAATAGATATTCTTTCCCGTGAACTGGATGACTAAAAGGTTCTGGAGGAATAGGGAATGAACATGCGGCATGAATTGCTTGGCAGCAAAGTTGAACTTGCCCGGAAACAGAAAAAGAGCAGGATCATAGCTGATGCTCTTGCAGCCCATATCATCGCCATGTTGTCTCAACAGGACTACGGAGATATGGACACGGAAGACTTGCAACTGTCCGCGCAAAGTCTGTCCGAGGCCGTGACGGAGATGCGCGCCCTTTCGGAACGTATTGCCAGGGTCAACGAAGCCCTGGGGGAATAGCATGGGCCGCGAATACCCCACGGATACGCTCTGGCGAGCGCAGGAACTCTACTGCGTGGATCGGCTGAGTTACGCCGTCGTGGCGGAGGCTACGGGCGTTTCCGCCACCACGCTCAAGGCGTGGGGGCAGAAATACGGCTGGGCGCGCCGCCGCGAGGAAATCGCGCGGGCGGAAAGCGAGATACGGGTCAACATCATCAAGGGCCGCCAGAAGGCGCTGGAGCAACTTCTGGCCGCCGCCGATGCAAAAGAGGCTGCCCCCATGGCCTTTGCGGTGTCCAGTCTGGAATCCCTGGCGCTCAAGCGGCAGGAACTGGCCGCCTCCGGGAAGATACCCGACGCATCGGCTCCCGCGCGGCGCAAGATCGCCACGCGGGCGGACGCCGTGGCCGCTCTGCGGGAGGCCGTGGAACGCAAGCTGGGGCTTGCCCTGGCCGATCCGGATAAAATCTCCACGGCTACGGTGCAGGACGTGAAGCGTTGCCTTGACCTGGTGGCCGAACTGGAAGCCGGGCTGCCGAAGGAAACGGAAGCGGAAGACGCCCGAAAACGCGGCATGTCCGGGGAACTGGCGCAAAACATTTACCGGGCGCTGGGCATCACGGAGGATGCAGAATGAACGTCAATATCGCCAACGTCCTGCTGCCCTACCAGCGCCGCTGGGCGGCGGACACAAGCCGGGTGCGCGTGTGGGAAAAGAGCCGCCGTATCGGCGCGTCCTACTGCGAAGCCCTTTTGTCGGCTCTGGAGGCGGCCAAAAGCCGGGAAGCGGGCGGCCAGGATACCTTCTATCTTTCCTACAATAAGGAAATGACGCAGACCTTTATCCGCGATTGCGCCTACTGGGCCAAGATTTTCAATATGGTGGCGGAAGACGCGGAAGAACTGGTTTTGCGGGACGAGGACCGGGACGTGACGGTGTACCGCATCCGTTTTGCCTCCGGCCTCAACGTGTGGGGGCTGCCCTCGGAGCCGCGTTCCCTGCGCTCGAAACAGGGGCGCGTCATCATCGACGAGGCGGCCTTCGTGGACGATTTGCCCGAACTCATGAAAGCCGCCTTCGCCCTGCTCATGTGGGGCGGCTCGGTATCCATCCTTTCCACTCACAACGGCGAGGACAACCCGTTCAATGAGCTTGTCAAGGACATTCGGGCCGGGGCAAAAAAGTACAGTCTGCACCGCACCACGCTTGACGATGCCATAGCGGACGGCCTGTACAAGACCATCTGCAAGCGGGCGAATCCCCCTCGCCCCTGGACGCCGGAGGATGAAGAGGCATGGCGGGCGGGCATCATCGCGGACTACGGCGACGGCGCGGACGAGGAACTTTTCTGTGTTCCGAACCGTTCCAGCGGCGCGTACCTGACCGCGACCATGATTGAAGCCTGCATGGAGACCGTTCCCGTGCTGACCTGGACGCCTCCGGCGGAAGACTTCGTGGACTGGCCCCTGCCCGTGGCGGAGACGTACACCAGGGGCTGGATCGAGGAAAATCTTGCCTCCCGGCTGGAAGCACTGCCGGAAGACCGGGCGCATTTCTGCGGCGTGGACTTCGGGCGGAGCGGCGACTTGTCCGTGTTCTGGCCTGCTACAGAAGAACGGGACTTGCGCCTTGTGCCGCCCTTTGTGCTGGAGCTTCGCAACTGCCCGCACCGGACGCAGCAGCGGATTCTTTTCGCCATTCTGGACGCCCTGCCGCGCTTCTCCGGCGTTTCGCTGGACGCGCGGGGCAACGGCTCGGCGCTGGCCGAAGCCGCCCGCCAGGAATACGGCCCGGCACAGGTGCGGGAGGTCATGATTTCCGAGTCCTGGTATCGGGAAACCATGCCGATTCTCAAGGCCGGGATAGAGGACAAGAGGCTGATTCTGCCCAAAGACGCGGGCATACTTTCGGATTTTCGCAGCCTTCGCGTGGTGAAAGGCGTGGCCCGCGTGCCGGAGCAGCGCACGCAAGACAAGACCGGCGGCAGGCATGGCGACACCGCCATAGCCTGCGCCATGATGCTGGACGCGCGCAAGGAACTAGGGAGTGCGGAGCCGTGGGAGTATGTGGGGGTAAGTATGCCCGGATTTGATTTGAGCGGCTGGTAAAATCGTTCGCATAGCCCGCGCCCTTTCCGGGCAGGGCCTCCGTTTTTTGCCACAATGGCAGGAAGACGGAGGCTTTTTCGCGCCCAGCCGTTGCCCGCGCCAGCGGGCTTACGGATGCTTCAAGCGTTGTGACGCAGGAAACTACGCTTGAAGACAGCATGTGTGACGACATGACCACATTGTTACAGCCGCTGTCGCCATCCGTAAGCCCTTCGGGCAACGGCTGCCGCGGCGACAGCCTTCCTCTGAAAAAAGGAGATGTTGCTATGGCGGATGGGCTTTTTATGCCGGACGGCACGTTTCAGGCGTTCAGCGCGGCGGATTTGGGCACGGAACTGGCGACGCGCCAGAACGCGGGCATATTTTTCGGAGAACTGGACGGATGGCTGAATACGCTGCCGGATCCTGACCCCGTGCTGCGCAAGCGCGGGGACGACGCGGCCATTTTGCGGGAGCTTTCCGCCGATGACCAGGTGACTACGGCCATGCTTTCCCGAAAAAACCGCGTACTGAACTGCCCGCATTTTTCCATCCGGGCAGGCGCGCCGGAGGGCGAGACGCCCGCGCCGGAAGCGGAGGAACTGCACCGGCGCTTCATGCAAGACCTGGAACGGACCAACCTGCGCACGGTCATCAGCGGAATGCTGGATGCGCCCTTTTACGGCGTCACGCCGCTGGAGCTTCTCTGGCGCTTTGACGGGGACTGGTGGCATATCGTGGACATTGTGCAGAAACCCTATCACTGGTTCCGTTTTGACAGCCGCAACCAGCCGGTCTTTGTGGGCGAATACGGCCTGTTCTGCGCGGACCCGCGCCCGCTGCCCGCCGGGAAATTCGTTTTCGTCACGCATCATGCCACCTATGACAATCCCTACGGCCTGCGGCTGCTCTCGCGCTGTCTGTGGCCGGTGAGCTTCAAGCGCGGGGGCCTGACGTTTTACGCCAAGTTTGTGGAGCGCCACGGCCTGCCCTGGGTAGTCGGGGAAGCACCGGCAAAGGCCACGGCGCTGGAAAAACAGGACATGGCGCGAGGGCTTTCGCGCATGGTACAGGATGCCGTGGCCGTGATTCCCTATGGCGCAAACGTCAAGCTGGAAGGCGCCGGGCAGACGCAGGGAGCCTTGCACGAATCGTTCCTTGCCCGCCAGGACAGGGCCATCAGCAAGGTTCTCATGGGCCAGACTCTGACCATTGAAACAGGCGGGGACAACTCTTTGGCGGCCACGGAAGCCCACAAGGATGTGGCCGACGATCTGGCCGATGCCGACAGGGCTATGGTTACGGATGCCTGGAACGAGATTGCCTGGCTGTATGCCCAGGTCAACGCCGGGCCGGGCGTGTTCGCCCCTCTGGCGGAATACGACGAGCCGGAGGACTTGAACGTACAGGCTGACCTTGGCAAGAAAATCCGGGAAATGGGCGCGAAGTTCACGCGGGAATACTTCACCGGACGTTTCGGCCTCAAGCCGGAGGAGTTCACGCTTGAGGATGAAACTACGTCACCGGAAGGAGCGACAGCCGCAGGAGCGGACTTCGCGGCTCCGGCGGGCAAAAAAGCAGCCTCTGCGGACGCGGCAGCCGCTGATAAGGAACTGCTGGCCGACAGGGCGCAGAAAAACCTTGACGCGGCCATCAAAAAAATGCTGCCCGCCGCGCTCCGGGCCAGTTCAAAGTTTGTCGCGGAAGTTGAGAATGTCGTCAAGGAGGCAAAGAGCTTTGACGAACTGGAAGAAGCCCTGGCGGAATTGCTGGCCCCGTCCATGCAGCCGGACGCGCTGGAAAGTTTTCTGGCCAGCGCCATGACGGCGGCTGCCGGACACGGGGCCTCAGCCGTGGACGCTGAGGCGGAGGAGGACGCCGATGTCTGAACCGCGCTTTCCTTTAACCGCCGGAGGCGCGAGCGGTAGCGAGCTGATAGACCGACCGAAAGGCGGCGAAGCCGTGCCCGTTCGAGCGAAGCGAGTTACGGGCATCAAGAGCAGAGCGGAGGCGGCGTGTCCATCCGGCTTTGCCGGTGGACATGGATGCGCCGCCGGAACGGGGAAGGAGGCGGACGAAGATGCCTGAAAAGAAGCCGGATTTTGACTTGCCGGGGCCGGAAATCATCGCGGAACCCGTGACCCCGGACGCGGCTATAGCGTTCTGGAAGCAGCGGGCAAAATTGACGGACGATGAAGCCAGGGCGCTGGGCGAAGGTGCGAAACAGCGAGCGTTCTACGTCACCGGTCTGGCCCGGCGTGACCTGGTGCAACTGGTGAGCGACGGCATCCAGAGCGCCCTTGAAAACGGGGAGACGCTGGAGGCTTTCAGAGAGCGCATTGCGGCGGCCATTCAGGCGCAGGGCTGGCACGAACGGCGCGTGGAACTCATTTTTCGTACCAACATGCAGACGGCGTATGCCGCCGGGCGCTGGAAAAAGATTCAGGCGGTCAAGGCGTCCCGCCCCTATCTGCAATATGTGGCGCGCATGCTCCGCACCCGGCCAAGCCATGCCATTCTGCACGAGCTTGTCTATCCCGTGGATCACGAGTTCTGGGCCTCCAACTATCCGCCCAACGGCTTCCGCTGCCATTGTCATGCCGTTTCCCTGTCAGCCCGACAGGTGGAAAAACACGGTCTGACCGTGCAGAAGGAGATGCCTCGTCCCGGCGTGTGGACTGACCCGAAAACCGGGATGGAATACTTTGTCCATTTCCCCGGCGCGGACAAGGGCTTCAGGAACAATCCGGGCAAGGACTGGCTGGACGGTCTCGACCTCAAAAAGTACCCGGACCTGAACAAAAAGAGCTATGAGGAACAGCGCGGCCCGGCCTCAAAGCGGCCCGCGCCGGTCAAAACGTATGCGGAGCTTGAGGACGGCATCAGGTCGCGCTGCGGGCATTTCGCCTCCAACAACGGTATTCTGAGCGTGGACTTCATCAAGGACAAAGGTTGCTTCATGGCCACATGGTGCAACGGCAGATTCAAGATTAGTACGCATACCCATTCCATGCGGAATGGCAAGACCTTCAATGCGGCTGAGGAACTGAAAAACGCCTGGAACAAGCTGGCGGAAGGAAAACCTCTTACATGGGAAGAGGAATACGCCTGCGAAAGCCTGTGGCATGAAATCACACATAACAGACAGAAGAATGTTCTGCTGGGGAGAAACACGGCGGCAAGCCGTTACATGGAAACGGTTACGCAATGGACGGCCAGAAGAACCTACCATGAGATGCTGGAATCCTTGGGGGGAAAGGCCGCCCACCAGACCGATATCAAGAAAAACGGACTGGGCTATGGCTACTGGATCAGGAATTTTGACCGGCTGCTGGATGTGCTGGGTGTTGATGATTCCGTGATGCTGCCTTTCATGCAGGAGATAATCACTACCTTGCCGATGGATAAATACGGCAAGGCTCTTGTGGATTTTTTGTCCAAAGAATCAGGCGTCAAAAAAAGCGCCGTCAGGGCGGCGCTTTCCGGCACAAAAGAATGGGATTACGAAAAAGTTTTACGGGACGCGACACTCATACAGTGACATGGAGGTTTCCAGTTTACGCTCATTATCTTGAATTTGTTCGAGATAATGAGCCGATTTGTCCTGTTCTCCACGGTCATAAAAAAGACATGCCAGATTGGAGAAATTGAAATCCGCGTCATTCCCGCAAACAGACCTCAATCTCTCAATTTCCTTTTTGGGAGGAGGATAGCCGAAATATCCTTCCAGTTCGGCAGAGGTGGCAATGTCAACGAAGTTTTCCATGCTTTTCAGATAGCCCGCAGGCGGACAGGTGTCAACAATCCGTTTTTCATTCTCATTTATCGTGCGGAAAAAGCTTGACGGATTTTGCTAATTTCTGCAAATTAGCAAAAAAGGAGGTGAAATGCGGGAAGCCAATCCCGACAAGTACGCAAAAGCGTTGACTGTCCGAGTTTCGGAAGAGGAGCACCAAAAGCTGAAAATGCTGGCGGTACGGGAAAAAAAAACGCTTAAGGCTATTCTTTTTGAAGCGTTGAATAGGACATTTCCCGGATGGATGAAATAAACAACGCTGCCGGAAGGTGGAGCTTTCGGCAGCGTCTAACCGCAACACTACGCAGGAGGTAGTGAAATGGCTGAAAACAGTCTATCTCAAACCGCGTCCTTCATCAATGACAACTCCACCATCTGCGTTGGGCTGACGGCGCGGAACATGCCCGCCGTGCGTTCGGATGTTGTCGCCCACCATTTCGGCAAATCCCACAAGAACGTCTTGCGCGATATTGCCAAGTTGCGCGGCAAGTGCCCGGAATCATTTTACCGGCTCAATTTTGAGCGCGTTGACTATACTGATTCCAAAGGTGAAAGACGGCCCGCCTACCTCCTGACCCGTGACGGGTTCTCCCTGCTGGTCATGGGCTTCACCGGCGCGAGTGCCGTTCGCTGGAAAATCCGCTATATCGAAGCCTTCAACGCCCTTGAAGCCGCCGTGGCGGAAGACCGGGCAAACCTTGCCCGCGAATCCGGCTACCTTCAGGGGCTGGACGAAGGCCGGGCCGCCACCAAGCCGGAATTTCTGGCCGCCAGAACGGAAGCAGCCGCCCGTATCTGGCGTTTCGGGCCGGTCAAGAAGCGCCGCCTGCGCTCCGCCGTGCGTTACCGCAACATGGGGTTGGGCATTGCCTCCATCGCCAAGCTGCTGGACGTGAACAACCGCGAAATCAGCGACCTGCTCAAGGCCGCCGAAGACTTGGGCTTTCTCTCCACGGACAGGCCCGCCCGCCCCGTGCAGGGCAACTTGCTGACACTGGACGGCAAGGAGGTGGAGGCATGAGCGCCATGCGTGAAGTACCCGTGGATGTGGTGGACGAAATGGATCGCGTGGAATGCCGCGTGGCTTTTTTGAGCGATGTTTTTCTGGCCGTTTCCGAAAAGCCGGAAAACGATGTCGCTTTGAGTCGCAAGGGGTGGCAAGGGCTGTTCTACTGGACGCAGGACCTTGAAGACATGCTGCGACGTTTGAACGAGCAGGTTAAAACCGCCTGAAATTTGTTCGCATGGAACGCGCCCTTTCCGGGCAAGGCCCCTGTTTTTCCGATAGCGTAACGGAAAACAGGGGCTTTTTGTATGGGCAAGGAAAAATGGATCGAGATAGCCCGGACGGGGACGTTCGAGGACAGCGCCGGAAGACTGCGAACCTTCACGGCGCGGGACCTGGACGCCATAGCCCGACGCTATGACCCGGCCAGGCGGGACGCGCCGCTGACGTTCGGGCATCCGGACAGCGACAGGGCTCCGGCCTACGGCTGGGTGGAAAAGCTGAAAAGCGAAGGCGGGAAGCTCTACGCGAATTTCTCGCGAGTTCCCGAACAAGTGCGGGATTTGGTGGCGAAGGGGCACTACCGCCATGTGAGCATGAGCCTCATGCCCGACCTGGTGACGTTGCGACATGTGGCGCTGTTAGGCGCGGAACAGCCCGCCATTGACGGGCTGGCGGCGGTGGAATTTGCAGACGGCGGCGACGCCATAACCGTGGATTTTGCTACACAAAAGGAAGGAGACACCATGTCGGAAGATTTGCAGCGGGAAATCGGCGCTCTGAAAGAGCGGATCAAAAGCCTGGAAACCGAAAACGCGGCGCTCAAGCAACAGGCGCAAAGCCACAAGGAAGGCAAGGACAAGGCCGAAGCCGAAAAGGCCGCCGCACAGGAAAAGGCGGAAAAGGCCAGTGCCGATTTTGCCGCGTACCGGGGCAGGATTGAAGGCGAGCGCCGGGAAGCGCGCGTTTCCGAACTGGTGAAGGCCGGGAAGGTGAAGCCCGCTGAAAAGGCGGGCGTGCTGGACTTTGCGGCCAGACTGGCGACGCAGACGGAGACCGTGAATTTCTCGGCTCCCGATGGCAAGACGGAAAGTCTGACCATGGAAGAACGCTATTTCCGCGATCTGGAAGCCCGGCCCGCCGACGAACGCGGCGCGGACTTTTCCGCGCCGCCCGCTCATGCGGGCCATGCGGGCGGCCAGTTCGACAACTTTAATCCCGCCGAACTGACGGCGAAACTGTAGGAGCATGACGTATGAATGAAGGATTTCTCGGCAAGCACGTCCTCTCCGGGGAACGGGCGGCCACCGGCGACCATCCCGTGGTCCTGCATCATCTGCCGCTTTCGGTAAGCGCGAAGGCCGCAGCCATTCCCGTTGGCACGGTCATGAAACGGGTGGACGTGACGGAAACCACGGGCGAAGGCGAATCCGCCGTGACCACGGTTGTGGGCGCGGCCTGGGAGCCGCTGCTTTCCACGGACGCGGCCACGGTGCTTCCCGTGGCTGTGGTGGATATGCCCTGCGACCCCACGGGCGAGAACGGGGAAAGCTCCGCGCTGTGCGTGGTGCATGGCGGCGTCAAGCTTCGCGTTCTCACAACGGGCGACGGAAAGGCGCTGACTGACGTGCAAATCGCACAGCTTTCCGAACATGGCATCTATGCTGTTTAGCCTGAACACCATCTAACCATAGGAAATATTATGCTTGCGAATCTGAAAGGCATTTTTGCTCCGCAGGCGGTGGCGCAGTCGCTCAAGACGCTGCCGCCGC
Organism: Desulfovibrio sp. SGI.169; assembly: GCF_050313595.1. NCBI lineage: Bacteria > Pseudomonadati > Thermodesulfobacteriota > Desulfovibrionia > Desulfovibrionales > Desulfovibrionaceae > Desulfovibrio > Desulfovibrio sp. SGI.169. The sequence goes on from NZ_JBNPLS010000009.1 coordinate 80,055, forward strand.
TGGAAAGCACCATCATGGACCGTTTTTTCAAACAGCGCCCGACGCATCCCCTGTCCATGCTGGGCATCACGGACCTGAAAGCCGTGGTGCAGACCGTTCCCGTGGTGCGCCGTGACGGCGTGCCCGTGCCTCTGGACAATGAATCCATCGAAACGCAGTTCTTCGCGCCCTTGCCCATTAAGGTTCAGGTGCCCGTGACGGCTGCGGAGCTGAACGATTTGCGCGTACTTCTGGGCAACCAGGCATCGCTTGAGGCGTGGCGCACGCGCAAGGTGGACCAGATACGGCAGGCCGTCCACGCGACCACCGAGGGCATGTGCGCTGGCGTGCTGACCACGGGCAAACTGGCCTGGCCGGTGCAGCTTCCTGGCGGACGTTCGGAAAGTTACGGCATCGACTACGGCGCGCCCCTTGCCCATACCCTCGCCACGAAACTGACGGGCGCGAGCAAACTTTCCGACGTGTACCGGCTGCTGCGCGCCATGCAGCAGGAAATCCGCATGGCGGGCATCGGCGGCAAGGTGGAGTTCATGTGCGGTGAGGACGTGGCCGCCGTGTTCCTGGACATGGCGGAAAACTACCGCTCCACGGCTCAGGACGCGCCCATCGGCATCAAGCTGGGCGACGGTGAAGTGCGCATCGGCAGTTACGTCATCCGCTTTATGGACGAAACGTACCCCGCGCCCGTGACCGGGGAATGGGTGCCCAAGCTGGACGCCAAGACGCTGATGGGCGTGGCCGTGGATGTGCCGGGGACCATCTGGTACTGCGCCATTGATTCCATTTCCGCCAACAATGCCGCCGTTCCCCTGCACATCGTGCCGGTGAAGAGCGACGACGATTCCTCCATTACGCTGATCGGGCAGGCCAAGCCCATGCCCGCGCGTCCGTCACGGGCGGTCTGCAAGGCCGTGGTGGTGGCATAAAGCGGAAAACGCCCTGAGCGCCCCGGAGAGGCGTTTTTCTCTCCGGGGCGGGCGTGGGCAAGGGAAAAACTTTTAGACTATTCTAAAACTATTCCAAAACGCGGAAAAAGGGCATGTCCATGATTCTGTGCAGCCGTGAACACATCGTTGACCTTCTGTACGCCAAATATGTGGAGGCGTGCGAGAAACAGAACCCCGGACTGGTGGAGCGGACCATTGAGGCCGTTTCCGGGGAAATCGGGGACGCGCTTTCCTACCGTTATCCGCAGCCCTGGCCCTATGTGCCGGAAATCGTGCGCTACATCGCCGCCGTGACCAGCGCCTACCGCGTGGTGGAGGCCATCACGTCCCTGGTGGATACGGAAGAAAGCGGCGACAATGAATGGATACCCCTGCAAAAGCAGTGGAAATACTGCATGGACCTTCTGGACCAGATAGCCAGGGGCAAGCTGAAACTCCCCCTGGAAGAAACGAATCCCGACAGGGAGGAAGCCAGCGTGGCAGTAGTAACACGAACTCCCCTTTTCGATTTGAGGGGATTGTAGGTGAAACTTGTAACCTTACCCGACGGAGTCGCGGCGCGTGCGCCGCTGATAGCGCAGGCGGCGTGTTCATCGCGGCCTTGCCGCGTGAACATGGATACGCCGCCGGAGCGGGGAAAAGACCTGCGGGGGCTGTAGGCGCGGCAGCCGTTGCGACGAAGGAAGCTACGGATGCCGACAGCAATCATCTGAAAATGGAGCTGTTGCTATGGCGGCGAAAAACGGCGTTTCCCTGAACTGGGGCGGATTCGACAAGGCGCTTTCCAAGGCCGGGCGTAAGCTGGGCGACACGCAGGCGCTTATGGAGTCCGTGGGTGAAGCTCTGCGAGCCGGCACGCTGAAACGTTTTGAGCATGAAGAAGACCCGACGGGCAAGAAATGGAAAAGCTCGGCGCGGGCTGCGGCAAAAGGCGGCAAGACGCTGGATAAGGAAGGCCATCTCAAGGATTCCATCGACTATTCCGCCACGCCTGACAAGGTCATGGTGGGCAGCAACCTGCCCTACGCCCGGATTCACCAGCTCGGCGGCACCATCAGGGCCAAGAAGGGAAAGTATCTCAAGTTCAAGGGGCTGAATGGAGAAGACGTGTTCGTCAAGGAAGCAAAGATTACCGCCCGTCCGTACCTGGGCGTTTCCAAAGAAGAGATGGAGGAAGTGCGGGAAACCATGGCTGACTTTCTCGCCGGGGCATTCAAGGCATAGGAGCGGAGTCAATGCAGACCTTCGCAACGGAAACCATCACGCGGGCGGCGCTGGCCGCCGGACTGCCGGAAGGCCGCGTTATCGACATCGTGAAAAAGGACAATCTGACCATCGAAAGGCCGCGAGTGGAGATTCAGTTCATGCCGGAACGCTACACGCGCACGGGGCGCAAGCTGTCTGTGACCCGCACGAAAACGGAGCAAATCCGCAAGCGCGAGCTTTACGAAGTGGAACTGACGGTGAACGTCAACGTCCTGGCCGACGACCGGGCCTGGCTGGAAGCGTTCAGCGTGGACTTTGTGGCGGCGTTGCCGCGCGGCGGCAACGACAGCCGGGGCAACTGGATAAAGGTACGGGCGCGGGAAGCGACGTTTTCCCGTCCGTCGGACAAGCGCGTGGGCGATGAAGTCATTGAAGTGTTTACCAGAGTGAACCGGCTGTTCGTGCTGACGTTCACCGGAAGGATTACCGGGGAGGAAACGGAAAAGCTGATTCCTTCCTTCACCATCAACCCGACATTCAAATAACAAGGAGGCCGGTATGGCTGCCAGAAAGAAGACGACAGAGGAAAAGGACGACCAGCAGGCTGTTACGATGACCACGGAACAGGCCGTTCCCGATCAGGAGGAAGGCCATGTGGAAGACACGCGGGAACAGACGCCGGGAACTGTGGAAACGCCGGAAGCGGCCCCTTCTGTGCTGGAAAGATCCAAGGATGATTGCGCTCCGCAGGAAGCGGGGCAGCCGCGCAGCGGGAGCGAAGCGTTTTCCGCGCAAAACGCGAGCGACAGCGAGTGTCGCACAGGGACGCCAGCCGAAGGCCGCCATGCAATGGCGTTTCCGTTGGCAAGCGAAGCGAGCCTTACGGAAATGGACAGCAGAGCGTGCGACCGAGCGTCATCTGGTCTGTCAAGCCTTCCCGTGCTGGCGGACCGTCACCGCGTGCCTTCATGGCAGCAGGCGGCCCTGTGCCGCTTCATGGGCTGGGCGGACGGCAAAATGCTGACGGACGATGAATACAGGGCCGCTCTGGCTGGACTGACCGCGCGCCACCTGGGCGGCGGAAGGAGAAAGTAGCGGCAGCCGTTGCGTCAGCCGTTGTGACGAAGGAAACTACGGCTGGCGACAGCAAACCACAAAAAAGGAAAAGATGCTATGGGCGACGTACTCGAATATCTTGTGGACGGCACATCCGGCCTTGCGCCCGGCGGCGTGGAAGGTTCGGCCATCGTGGTGGGAGCGTGCAGCAAGGGACAGGTGGGCAAGGGCTACCTGCTCGGCACCAGTTCCGACATTGAAGGGCTGCTGGGCGTGGGACCGCTGGCGGAACGCGCGCGGGACATGCTGAACACCGGCGGGCAGGACCCCGTGCTGATAGCCGTGCCCTGCCTGGCGCAGTCGGGCGGCTACATTTCCGAACCGGTCTGCACGGGCGGCAACGGGAAGTATCCCGACGTGGGCGTTTCCGGCGTGGCACAGGTCAATGCCGACGTGGTGGTCAAGGTGGAAGCCGCCGGAGACGTGGGCACGGCAACCGTTCTCATTTCTCTTGACGGAGGCAGGACGTTTGCCGACGCGGCGGAGACGACGGCGGAACAGCTTGTCATCGGGGAGACCGGGGCCACGCTGCTGTTCCCCTCCGACGCGGAACTGGAAAACGGCTGGCAGTGGTCCTTTGTGACGCGCGGCCCCGTCGGCCCGGTGGAGCGTGTGGGCGATGCCGAAAGCCCCCTGCCCGTGATTGCGGGCGACGTGCTGGCCGGAGGGGAAATCGCCATTCAGATAGTGAAGAGCGGTGGCCTGAACGAAGGCACCTACCAGCTTTCCACGGACGGCGGGGAGAACTACGGCAAGGTGAAGACCCTGCCCGTGGACGGGCTTGTTTCCGTCTCCGCCCTGGGCGTGACCGTAACCTTCCCGAAAGGAACTTACACGGGCGGAACCACCTATTATTGCAGGCTGTTGGAACCCGTGCCGTCCATTGTGGATGTCATGGCCGCGCTTGAGGAACCGCTGGCCCGGTATGATGTGGAGTCCGTGCTGGTGGCCGGGGCCACGGACAGCGTGGACTGGGCGGCCATGCAGGCAAAGGCGGAAGAGCTGTGGAACCTGCACCGGCCCACCTACTTCAAGGCGGAGGCCCGCCTGCCCCGCGACGATGAAGACCTGAACGACTTCACGGCGTATCTGGTGGAGGAAAAGCGGGATGTGGCGGCGCGTTTCGTGACGGTCTGCGCACAGTACGGCGGCATTACCGACTCCACGGGAGCCGTAAACCTGCGCAACGCTTCCGGCTTGCAGGCCGGGCGTGTCATGAGCCTGCCCGTGCAGCGCGCCACGGGGCGCGTGCGTGACGGCAACATCAGCCAGCTTGCGCTTCCCGACGGCTGGATGGCCGTTCAGAGTACCCTTGAAGACGCCGGATATCTGACGGCGAAGAAATACGCGGGGCTGGACGGTGTGTACTGGGGAGACTCCCGCACGCTGGCCGACGATACCAGCGACTTCCGCTATGAGGAAGTGCTGCGCACGGTGTTCAAGGCCGTGCGCAAGGGCCGCATCGCCGGGCTGAAAAGCATGTACGATGAAGCCGGGGACCCGCTGCTGGGCAATGAGGCGGCCGGGCTGGCCTATCTCAAGGCCAACATCGAAAACGCGCTGGATGCCATGGTGGGCGCGCTTCCGCCGGAACTGGCCGCCTATGTGGTCAACATTCCCTCCGGGCAGGATATCGTGAACAACGGCGTGGCCGTGGAAATTACGCTTATCGGCATTCCGATCATCCGGCAAATCAAGCTGTATTTCAGCTACACCTACGCGGGCGGCAAGTTCGACCCGCGCGGCCTGAACCAGACGGCATAGGAGTAAGAATAATGGCCATCAACGGCAGACAATACGATTGGGAAGACATTCACGTCGTCACTCTCAGCGGGGAACAGATAGGCATCACGGAAATCAAGTACACGGACGGCCAGAGCATCGAAGCCCGGTACGGGCGCGGGGCCGTTCCGCGCGGCTGGGGGCGCGGCAACTACGAGGCGTCCGGCAGCATGGTGCTTGACCGTGACGAATGGGAGAATCTGAAAAAAGCCCTTGTGGCATCGAGCGGCGCTGGGGACATTTTCGGGCATCGTCCCTTCCCCATCACCGTGAGTTACGCCAATGACGACATGGGAACCATCGTGGATACGCTGAAAGACTGCAAGATCACGAAGTTTGACGGCGGCGGAGCTTCCCAGGGCGATGCCAACGCCAGCCCCATTACCTGCGAGTTCACCATTCTTTCCCCCATCGTGTGGAACGGAACCCCGGCCAAGGTCGGGTAATTCCCCCGCAAAATTCCTTCGCATGGAACGCGCTCTTTCCGGGCGCGTTTTTTGTTTTCATGGCATGTTTTCGGAAAACGGGGCAATAGCGATGCTGTCGCTGCGTCAGCCGTTCGAGCGCAGCGAGTTACGAATGACGACAGCAACTTGTTACCCAAAAGGACAGTCAGAGAAGCTGCTGTCGCCATTCGTATGGCTCGCAAGCTCGCCAACGACTGGCGCATCCGTAAGCTGGACAGGCCAGCTAACGGCTAGCGCCCCGCCCCGCAAAAACACAAGGAGCCATCCATGTCTCAGTCTGAAAACCGCAAATACGTTTCCTTCTCTCACACCTTTTCCGACCCGTGGTCCGGGGAGAACGCGGAAGACGCTCAGGACGTGACCCTGACCTTCCGTTTCGCCAAGCCGGGCAAGACGCAGATTCAGCGCCTTCAGGACAAGGCGGCCAAAAACGCCGGGCAGGCTTCCCGCAATCTCATTCTGGACTGCGTGCATCCCGACGACAGACAGGCGCTCACGGACGCCATGGAGGAATACCCCGGCATTGCCACCAGCTTTGCCACGGCCATCATCAAGGGTGTGGGCATTTCCGCCGAACTGGGAAACTAGCGCCGCCCCCGGATGCTTTCGGGCAGGGGGACGCGCTTATCCTTCACTGGCTGCACTGTGCGCCGTCGGAGGATTTTTCCGAGTGGCGGGCACAGATAGGACAGGCCGCGTGGCTTGAGGAACGGTACTTCACCACGCTGGCCCGCATGATTCACGGAGACAAAGGACGGGGAAATCCCGCACGGAAGTAGCCCATGGAAGTTTTCAGCGTTTTTGCCACGTTGTCGCTGGTGGACATGATTTCCGGCCCGCTGGACCGGGTACGCAATGCCATGAGAAGCGTGGAAGGCGGCGTGGCCTCGCTGGGAAGGCGCATGGGCAACCTTGCGCTGGGCATGGCTCCGGTGGCGCTGGCCGCCGGGGTCATGCTCGGCTCGTTCGGGGCCTGCGTGGGCGTGGCCGCAGGCTTTGAAGATCAGATGGCCAAGGTTGGGGCCGTGTCCCGCGCGTCGTCGGAGGAAATGGCTGCTCTGGAAGCCACGGCGCGGGAGCTGGGCGCGACCACGCAGTTTACCGCCGTTCAGGTGGGCGAGGCGGAACAGTATCTGGCCATGGCCGGATTTTCGGCACAGGAGAACATCGCGGCGCTTCCGGGCGTGCTGAACCTTGCGGCGGCCACGGCCACGGACCTGGGCCGGGCGGCGGACATATCCTCGGACATACTTTCCGCGTTCGGCATGAAAGCCGAAGAAATGACCCGTGTTGCGGACGTGCTGGCGCTGACCTGCGCCACGGCCAACACGAATATGGAGCTTCTGGGCGACACCATGAAGTATGTCGCCCCTGTGGCGCGCATGGCCGGGCTTTCGCTGGAAGAAACGGCGGCCATGGCCGGTCTGCTCGGCAACGTGGGCATCAAGGGCAGCCAGGCGGGCACCACGCTCAAGGCCATGCTGAACAAGATGGCCGCGCCGACGAAGGAAGCGCAGGAGCTTTTCCAGAAGCTGGGCGTGACGGTGAAGGACAGCGCGGGCAATCTGCGCAGCCCTGTCACCGTGCTGGGGGAAATGGCGGCTGGCCTCAAGACCATGGGCACGGCTGAACAGATCGCCGCCATGAAGATGATAGTGGGCGAAGAGGCCATAGCCGGATTCTCGGAACTCATCGAGAAGGAAGGCATCGGAGCCATAGCCGAATACGCGAAACAGCTTGAGGCCGGGGGAGGTTCCGCTGCGGAAATGGCCGCGCGGATGAACGACACGCTGGCCGGTTCCCTGCGCGGTCTGGGCTCGGCCTGGGAAAGCGTGCAGATTACCGTGGGCAAGCTGTTCATTCCCGCCGTGCGCGGGGCCGTGGATGGCATGACCGGCTTTCTGCGCCTGCTGGACAAGGCGGCGCAGACGCCTTTCGGCGCGGCGCTCCTGAAAATCGTTTCCGCCGTGAGCCTGGCCGTGGTGGCGCTGACCGGTCTTTCCGCCGCTATCTGGTTCTTTTCGTCCGTGGGGCCGATGCTGGCCAAGGCGCTGGCCCCGGCAAAAGCCGCGCTGCTGGGCCTGGGCGCGCCGGTCTATGCAGTCATTGCCGTGCTGGGGCTGCTCTATGCCGCATACCGTACCAATTTCGGCGGCATGGCTGACTATCTGTCCGCCTGCTGGCAAAAAATCACCCTTACGGTCAAGGGCGTGCTGGCGGTTTTCCAGTCCCTCAAAAATGGCAGCGGGGAAATCCGGGGCGAGCTGGCCACACAGATAAAGGCCGCCGGTCTGGTGGGCCTTGTGACCACCGTTTCCCGCGTGGTGTACCGCATTCAGGCGGTGTTCAGGGGATTCAGCAAGGCGCTTTCCACGGCCTTTGATCGTATCAATGTCATTTTCGTGCCGGTACGGCTGGCCGTGGCCGAACTCATGCGGGCGGTATCCTCGCTGTTCGGCGTGTTTTCCGGCAACGAAGTGACCAGCGCGGCCTCGACATGGGAGGCGTTCGGCGCGGCCCTTGGAGAGATAGCAGGCGGCGTGCTGGAAGGGCTGGCCACGGGCTTCGCCTGGCTGGTGGACGGCATACGGCTGTTTGCCTCCGCCGTGGGCTACCTGATAGACGGCGTTTCGGCGCTGTGCGGCTGGCTGCTGGATCTTGGCGGGGCCGCGAATGAGGCCAACACGGCGGCGGACCCCTTCGCCTGGTCGAACCTTGGCAAGGTGCTTGGGTATGTGCTGGGGCTGTTCGTGGCCTGGAAGGCCGCGCTTCTGGCCGTGCGCGGCGTCATGGTGGCGGTATCCGCCGCAACAAAGGCGTGGGCCGCTGTGCAGTGGGTTCTCAATGCGGCCATGAGCGCCAATCCCATAGGGCTGGTCGTCATCGCCATTGCGGGCCTGATTGCTGCCGGGGCATGGCTTGTCCAGAACTGGGATGAAATCGCCGCCTGGTGGCATGACCTGTGGGGCGGCATAGCGGCCTGGGCGGGCGAGAAATGGGACGCCATCGTCGGCGCCATTACCGGAGCGTGGGATTCCATTGTTTCCGGCATCGCGGGCTTCGGCTCTTCCCTGCTGGCCGGGATAACGGAAGCCTGGAACGCCGTGCTGGAATTTTTCGGCGGCCTGAACCTCTTTGAATCCGGGGCAAAACTGCTGGATACCTTCATCGACGGCATCAAGAGCATGGCTTCGTCCGTGGTGGACTCCGTGGCGGGCGTGTTCGCCAGGGTGCGGGAGTATCTGCCGTTTTCGGATGCGCATGTGGGGCCGCTTTCGCAGCTCACGCTTTCCGGGGGGCGCATGATGACCACGCTTGCCGAGGGAGTGAGCGGCGCACAGGGGGGGCTTGTGTCCAGGGTATCCGGCGCGCTTGCCGGAGTGGGCGGAGCCATCCGCGACTGGTGGAACGGTCAGAGCCTGACTGGCGGTCTCGGCAATCCCGCCGGGGATGCCGCTTTCGCCGTGTCCACGCCTGACGTGCCCGCTGTCGGCATTCCTCCCGCCCCGTCCTTCAGCGCGTCGGACGAGGGGCGCGCTGAGGGCTGGCAACGCGGCAACGGCCAGAGCGGCCAAACCATAAGCATCTACGGCGACATCATCCTGCCCAATATTCAGAATGCGGAGGACTTCGGGGAAGCCATGCGCCAGTACCTGCAAGGGGAAATTTCCATGATGGAGGGGATGGCATGAGCCAGGCCAGGGAGAACGGACAAAAATCGAATCTGATAACCTTTGAGGACGGCGTGCTGACGCTTGCCGGGGAGGACGTGCCGGGCATCCTCAGCTCCCTGCGCGTGGACGGCAAGGTGCGCTTTGACGAGCAGAAGGTGGACGGCACATCCGGCAAGAAAAAGACGCCGCAGGGCTTTGAGGACAGCGACATCATGGTATCGCTGTATCTGGTGACGGACGAGGATTCCAGTTGCTACGACAAGCTGGAAACGCTTTCCGGGATGTTCCGCAAGGTGGATGACAAGGCGAACCCGCAGATTTACACGGTGGCGAACCGGCATCTGCTGGCGCGGGGCGTGCGGCAGGTGGTCTTTTCCAAATTCTGTTCGTCGGAGAATGACCGGACGGATGAAATCACGGTGACGCTGGGCTTTGTGGAGCACAACCCGCCCGTGGTCAAGACGGAGAAGGCGCAGGCCAAAAGCCCCACATCCAAAGAGCTGGCGGAACAGGCGGCGGAGAAGGCCAGACAGGCCGCCGAACCCAGGGAAGACGAACTTATCATCAACGCGGGGTAACGTTATCCGCCGGAGGCGCGCGGCGTGCCGCGCCTGGGTGACGAGCGAAGGCACGGTCAGGCTTCGCCTGCCGGGCATGGTTCTGAGCGAGGAACGGAAGAAATGATTGAAGGCATCAATATCCGTTGCAACGTGGGCGGTGTGGAAGTGCTGCGCAGCCCGCGCATTGTGCTGACGTTGCGCCGTCGGGCCGTTGTCTCCACCTGCGAAGTGGACATACCGGATGCCGACGGGTCGGTACAGACGGGGCTGGCAAGGAAACAGGCGGTGCGCGTGCGTTTCGGGCACCGGGGCGAAGGCGGAACGTGGCACGACTGGTCCGGCACGGTAAAGGATTTTCAGCCCGCAGGGCCGGATACCGTGCGCGTGCAGGCCGTGGGGCTGGAACAGGCGCTCATCGACACCACGGTGACGGAAGCCATGCACGGGGAACCGGCGGACGTGGTGGCCCGCCGCCTGCTGGCGTCCACGGGCCTTCCCGTTGCGGAAATCAAAATCCCGTCGGAGACGCTCCCGCATATCGTGTTCAGCAACGTGACCGTGGCGCGGGCCATCAAGCAGCTTGCCGCCAGTCTGGAACGGAGTTTCGGGCATGACCTTTCCCGGCACGCGGTCTGGCTGGGGGAAGCGGGTCTGTACTGGTCCGACGGGGACGAACCGGGAGACGTGTTCGTCATTGAAACTGCGGCCAACCTGATAACCAACAGCCCGAACCCGGCGGGCATGAGCTATGCCGTGTCCACCATTCTGCCGGGACTGACGCACAGCCGCAAAGTACGCATACGGGACACGCGGCGGGACTTTTCGGAGCTGGTACGCGCGGAAGATGTCATCCATACCCTGAGCGTGGACGGGAACACGACCACCATCGGCTACGGCCAGGACTGCGGCTGGGGGTAATCATGGCGGACCAGAGCCTGCTTTCCTTGCTCAAACGCGCTTTGGAACTGGCCATGCCGGATTTGCGGACGTACTACCGCATGACGCGCAAGGCAAAGGTCGTGGCGGCGTATGCCAGCGACGGGCGCTACTATGCGGACGTGCAGCCGCTCCGGAACGACGAAAGCCAGGACACGTCGGAACCGGTGATCCCCAAGGTGGAAATCCCCATCGTATGGGGCGGGCCGAAACGGGGCATTGTCTGCCCTCCGGCGGCGGGGACGCTGTGCGACCTTTCCTATTATGACGGCGACCCGAACTATCCGCGCATCAGCAACTTCCGCTGGCAGACGAACGGCGCGCCGGACTGCGGGCTGGACGAACTCATTATCCAGCAGACGCCCGGCGTGAGCCTCAAGATAGAAAAGGACGGTTCTTTTCTAACTGTTTCACCTGAAAACTGGACCGTGGAAGTCGGCGGGAATGCCGTCATCAAAGCGGCGGGCAACGCGACTGTGGAAGCAGCCGGCACGCTGACCATGCAAGCGCCGTCCATCATCAAAAAAGGGAATGAAACCTGCTCCGGCAGCGACGGCGGCGCGGGAACCACCACGGAGAACGCCCACCGCACCACCAACGGCAGCCTCACGATCAACGGACCGCTGACCGTCAACGGCGATCTGTCTGTTTCCGGCAACGCCCACGCGGGAAGCCGCAGCGGTGGAAGCTGCCCGCATTAGCTCCATTCTCATTTCTCGTGCGGAAAAAGGTTGCGCTCTCATTACTAGTATGCTAGTAATCTATCCGCAAGGAGGTAGAGTGCCAAGAAAGCAAATTTCGTTTGAAGTGTCAGAGGAGGAGCACGCCAAAATCAAAGAATTGGCGGCTCAACGGAGGCAATCCGTAAAAGGTATGTTTTTTTCAGCTTTGGATAAGCTGATTCCTGATTGGAAGCCCCCCAAAAAAACGACGAAATGAAAAACAGCCCGGAAAGGTGGTGACGCACCAGACCGGGCCTAACCTGAAACTCCCTGAAACGGAGGGAATCATGGCTGATAACAGTCTATCTCAAGTCGCGTCCCCGGTAAAGTCCGGCAATGTCATCCACATTGATTTTCTGAACAACGAAACGCCCGTGGTTCTGAGTACGGACGTTGCCCGTCATTTCCAGCGGCGGCATTCGCACATTCTGCGCGACATCGACAGATTACGCTCTATCCTCCCGAAATCATTCAACGCGCCCAATTTTGGGCCGGTTGAACTTCCAGATGCAAAAGGTGAAAAACGCCGAGCCTACCAGCTCACCCGCGACGCTTTTTCCCTGCTGGTCATGGGCATGACGGGCAAGGCGGCCATTCTGTGGAAGCTGCGCTACATCGAAGCCTTCAACGCCCTTGAAGCCGCCGCGCTGGAAAACCGGGCGGAACTTGCCCGCGAGTCCGGCTACCTGCAAGGGCTGGACGAAGGCCGGGCCGCCGCCCTGCCGGAGTTGAAGGCGGCGGAAGAGAAGGCGCAACGGGAAACGGCCCGTCTGTTCTGGAAGCTCGGCCCGGCACGCAAGCGGCGGCTGCGTTCCGCCGTGCGTTACCGCAGGATGGGGCTGGGCATTGCCGCCATCGCCAAGCTGCTGGACGTGAGCAGCCGGGAAATCAGTAATCTGCTGGACGCCGCCGAGGCCCTGGGCGAACTGCCGCCCCGGCGGCAGGGTTCCGCCCGCCTCGTGCAGGGCAACCTGCTGGAGGTGGAAGCATGAGTTTTATGCGTAAAGTGCCCGTGGAAGTGGTGGATGAAATGGATCGTATGGAATCCCGCGTGGCCTTTCTGTGCGCGGCCTGCGGTGCGTTTTCCATACTAAATGAAGAGGAACTCGACGCGATGACAGGCAAAAAAGTGTGGGAAGGCCTGTTCTACTGGACACAGGACCTTGAAGATATGCTGCGTCGGCTGAACGAACTGGCTAATCCCGAATAAAAAACAGTCTGAAAATACTTCGCATGGAGCGCGTCCTTTCCGGGCGCGCTCCTCTTCTTTGTGCCAGAATTTCTTCATGAGGCGGCATACCGCAAACCGCCGGAGGCGCGGCGCGTGCGCCGCCTGGAGTGACGAACGAGCGCCCGGCAGGCTTTGCCTGCCGGGCATGGATGCGAGTGAGGAACGGATGAATGACCTCTGGGGGCAGGATATCGCCCTTGACAATGCCGGACAGGCACGCGTGGCAGCCAACGGCGAACTGGTGCTGACTGACGGCGTGGAAACGGGCGTGCAGGATATCAAGCTGCGCCTGTTCACACGTCTGGGCGCGTTGTTCTACGACCTGGACTTCGGCAGCCTCATTTCCGACTGGTTCTACGAAGACAGCACGGCCACGACGCGCGCGGCCTTTCTGGCGGAAGTGACCATGCGCGTGGAAGAAGATCCGCGCGTGGTGGTGGGGAGCGTCAAAAGCAGTCTGCTTGCCTGGGATGAAAAGAGCATCGCCGTTGCCGTGCAATGGCGTTTCATCGGAGAAGACCAGCCGTTGAACCTGGTGCTTACGGCGGACAAGAGTGTGCGGGAACTGGTCATACGCGACGGCAGATACAACGAACCGGAGGCGGCGCTATGAGCCTGCGACTTTCCAAAGACATAAGCGATATCCGCGCCGGGCTTTTTGAACGTATCGAGGCAGTGCAGGACGAATACGCGGCCAGGGGCTGGCTGCCCGCGCGCCTCAATCTGAATAAGGGCATCGCGCGGGGGATTATCGAATTGTTCGCCTGGGGCCTGTGGCAGCTCTACAATTTTCTGGATCGCATTCACAGGCAGGCCATTCCGCTGGAATTCTCCGGGGACTGGCTGGATACCCACGCTGCTCAGGTGGACGAAATCCGCAAGCCCGCCACCAAGACACGCGGCATGGTGCAGTTTCAGCGGGGCGACAGGGCCGGCAATATCCGTATCCCGGAAGGGCGCATTGTGCGCACGCAACCCGATGGCGCGGGCGAGGTCTACCGCTATGTCACCGAAGCCCTGGCGGTTCTCCCCGATGGCGCGGATGCCGTGGCTGTGCCTGTCGTGGCCGAGGAATACGGGCAGGCGTCCAACGCCACGGCGGGGCAGATCTGCGAGCTGGTCACGCCTGTGGAAGGGATTGCCGGGGTTTGCAATGCCGCGGACTGGCTGCTGGAGGAGGGCGCGGATGCCGAGGGCGATGCCTCCCTGCGCCACCGCTATGTGCTGGCCTGGCAGAGCAGGGCCGGTGTCACGCGCGCGGCCTATGAGGCCGCCGCCCTGTCCGTGCCCGGCGTGGCGGGCGTGTTTGTGGCTGACCAGCACCCGCGCGGCGAGGGCACAGTGGATGTGGTGGTGCAGGGCGCGGCGGGCCTGCCCACGGAAAAGCTGCTGGCAGACGTGCGCATGGCCGTGGATGACGCCATTGTCATCAACCATGACCTGCTCGTCAAAGCCCCGCTGCCAGTCCTTGTGGATGTGGCCCTGACCCTTGAGCTGCTGTCCGGCGATGAGGCGAGCACCCTGGCCCAGGCGGAAAACTGGATTCGCAGCCTGTTCAGCTATTCGGACGATACCAGCATTCCGCGTTTTTCCATCGGCAAAGATGTCATTCGCGACCGCATTGCCGCCGGTCTTGTCACCTTGCCCGGCGTCAAGCGCGTGCTCTGGCAAAGCCCTGCCGCTGACGTGGAAATCTCCGCTGTCAGCCTGGCCGTGCTGCAAAGCCTGCAATTACAGGCCATATGGGTGTCAGAGGCATGAGCGTTTTCTGGAAATATTTCCACGACACGCTGCGCTGGCGCGTCATTTTTCATCCTGGACCGCTGGCGGCTCTGGTCAGGGGCCTGGCCCTGGTCATGGATGATGCGCGTCAGGACATCCTCTGGCTGCGCCGTCAGTATGTGCCCCCGCGCTGTGACGCCGAGTTCATGGCGCGTTTTGGCGCAAGCCGGGGCATTGTCCGCTGGCGCTTTGATTCGGACGACAGCTATGGCCGCCGCGTGGTCAACGCCTTTGCCTGGCACAAGCTGGGCGGCAAGGTGCGCGGCCTGGAACGGATTCTGGCGGAAAATGCCTTTCAGGCGCGGGTGCTGCCCTCGCCAGATCCGGAGCTGTGGGCGCATTTTCGCCTGGATTTCACTATTGGTGACAGCGGATTCGACCAGGATGCCGCCGCCCTGGCGTTCTGGTTGGCAAACGAGTACAAGGCGGCCCGTTCTGTCCTGGAAGGGTTGTGGACGCGGGTTTCGGAAAATCTGCCCCTGTCTGTCGGGGTGGGCTTGCGCTCGCGAACGCTGGGCAAGCTCCAGCTCCATTTTTTCCCGGCCTCCGCCCCAGCATTGCCGCGCCGCATCGGTCTGTGCGTGGGCGGCATCCTGTCGAGCCGTCCGCGCCTGTGGAGCGTACCCCGCCCCTCGCCCCGGCTGTCTCGGCGCGTGGCCCTTGGCATTGCCGCCATCACTGCAACCCGCGTGGCGTTGTGCCGCGCGGCATAAGGAGTTGCCTGCATGAGTGAAGAAGCGCCCACCTATTACGCTGTCCTCACGGATGCCGGGGCGGAGCTGGAGGCGCAGGCCCTGGCCGAGGGCAAGGCCGTGGTTCTCACGCATCTGGCCGTGGGGGACGCCAACCTGCAAACAGTCACGCCGCATCCCGCCGTAACCGAACTGGTGCATGAGGTGCACCGCAGGCCCATTGACGCCCGCAGCCGTGATGCCGCTGATCCCAAAATCACCCTGCTGCATTGCACCCTGCCCGCCGATGTGGGCGGTTTCTGGGTGCAGGAAATCGGCGTTGTGGGCCATCTGGAGGGCAGCGAGGCTGACGTGCTCTACGCCTATGCCAACCACGCGCGCTATTACAAGATGCTGCCGCAGGACGGCCAGACCGTTACGCATGAAATCACCATCCCCATTGTCCAGAGCACGGATGCCCGCATCACCATAGTCGTGGCGGACGAAGGCTATGCCACGCGGCAGGAATACCGCGCCCTGTCCGCCCTGGTGCAGGACCTGCGCACGGTGCAGCGGGCCACCTGGACGCTGGAGACGGCCATAGAGGAGGGGGGAGCGCTGGTACTGCCCGCAGGGCTGGCCTATGTGCCCGGCCTGCATGTGGTCAGCCTCTCCTGGGATGGCATTGCCTGCCACGAGGGCAGTCAATTTACGGAAGCGATCCCGGACGAGGACGGCAAATGCCGCAGCCTGACCATGCTTTGCCCGCTGCCCATTGGCAGCGATTTGGAAATCGTCATTCACGGGCACAGCGCCGCGCCCGCAATCCATGAATAGGAGCTGATTATGGCTGATTTGTATACCTATGACCTGAAAACCCGCGAATATACCGGCTCGCGCCCGGCGCAACCGCGCCCGGACGGCACGCCCATAGTGGAGTGCCTGGCCGCCACGCCCGTGCCCCCCCCGGCGGATGTGCCAGCCGGTCATGTGGCCCGCTGGAGCGGTTCTGCCTGGGAGCTGGTGGAAGACCATAGGCGACACATGGATGATACTGGCACGAAACAGGGCGGCACCGCCTACTGGCTGCCGGACGAAGGGGATGACTGGCAATCCCCGGAACGCTACATGGAGGCGCTTGGCCCGCTGCCCGCCGGGGCCGTGACGGTGAGGCCGGAAAAGCCCGCGCCCACGCTGGCCGAAGCCAAAACCGAAGCCGCCGGCACAGTGGACGCCGCCACCAGCGCGGCCATTCTCGCGGGGTTTGATTACCAGATTGACCCCGGCACGGGAACGCCGGAGACGCTGCATTTCTCGTATGATTCTTTTGACCAGCAGAACTTCGCGGATTCGGCCAATGTGGCCACCCTGGCCCTGTCCGGCGTGGAGGGCCTGCCAGGCTCCGTCACCTGGAACGCCTACCGCGGCCACACGCCGGAAAGCGGCGGCGAGCTGGTGCGCCTGAATCTTACGCCGTCCAGCTTTCTGGAGCTCTACACCTCCGGGGCGCTGACGCACAAGGCCGCGCAGATGGAAATTGGCGGCGCGCGCAAGGCGGCCGTGGAAGCCTGCGACAGCGTGGAGGCAATCGCATCCTTGCTGGAAAGCTGGGGGCTCTGATGCCCGGCGACATGTCTTACGGGAAGTCTGTCTTCATCGCGCTTGACCAGGGCGTGAACGCGCTCCTGGGCGGCTGGCCGGATGAGACTATTTCCAGCCGCGCCTGGCGCTGGCATGTGAGCGGCGTGCGTCACTGGCCGCAACGCTGTATTGATGCGCTGTTTTTCTGGGACAGCCAGGACGGCAAGCGCCACTGCGAACTGTCTCACGAATCTGAACGCCTGGGGCGGCAACTGCCACCAGAACTGAGAATCTAAGGAGAACCATATGGCATTTCCCGGAATCTTCCGCCGTCTGTTTGCCAATGCTGGCGCTGGCCCCCTGTTGAGGAAAGAGATTATCCCCTTCGGGACAGAAGAGGGCACAGTCTGCGCCGGTGACGACAGCCGCCTTGCTGGCGGGGCCGATTGGGCCGATTCCAGCCAGTCGCTGAAAGCCGCCATTGCCACGCTGGACGCCCTGCGCATCCAGTCCATTGGCGTGCCCAAATACTGGACATCAACCACGCTGCCCGCTGACCACTGCTGGCCGGACGGCAGTCTGATTCTGTTTGCAGACAGGCCGGAGCTGCACGCCAAATACGAGGCCGGAGGCTTTGCGGGCATGCTGCTGGAGGCCGATGCGGACGAGGAGACAATAGCCGCCAATCTGGGCAAATGGGTGGAACACCCCAATGGCTTGGGATTATTTGCTCCTCAACT
>NZ_JBNPLS010000010.1:0-92689 GCF_050313595.1 Desulfovibrio sp. SGI.169
CGTGGCCAGATAGTTTATCATGTCGTCAAGGCTGGAACCTTCCGGCAAAAGGCCACGCCGCACAAGTTCATGGGCCAGGCTGTCGTTGCTCAATGTCTCCCTGGCGCGCGCTTTCGCTCCGCGTGTTTTGGCAAACACTCCCTTGCCGTAACGCGCCGCGATGGCATTTACCGTGTCCTGGCCGTACGCCTCGCGAATCGCGGCGCGATCAAGCAGGCCATAGACAGTGTCCGCGATGGGGTTGCCACGTCTTCCTTCGCTCTCGATCTGACGCAGATCCATTGCTTCCCGGCCAGGCGCGTCATACAAAAAGGCAGCACGCACGCTTTCAAATTCGTCCGGGCTCATATCCCGGAATCCGGCCAACCGGCTTTCCAGCCATGCCCCAGGCTCCATGCCGAACATGGGGGCCATCACTTCGGCGTGCGCTCCCAGGACATCGCTCACGGCCTCCGCATCCTGAACGGAAAAACCCGCCCCTTTTAGCTGCTCCCTGAATTCTCCAGTCCAGTCCCGCCAGCGCTGCCGTCGGGCAATATCCATATCAGCATCGTCAACGAGCCCCAGAAACGTCTCAGCACGCGTTATCAGCGGCCTGCCCGGCCCCCCTTCCTTTCCGAATCCAGACAGAAAAAAATCATCAGGAGTTTCTTCAAAGGCGTGCCAACCGGAATTGAGAAAATCGTTGTCCAGGCTTCCATATTCACTTTCCACGGCCAGACGGGCTTTTTCCCGCTCGTCGGCTTCGCGTAACAGTTCTTCATGCCGCAAGCGAGCCTGCCGGGCCAGACGGTCTTGCGCCTCAATTCGACGGTTACCCAGATACCCGTGTATGCCGCCGCCGAGAGCGCCAAGACCGCCGCCCAGCGCAGCGCCGAATGCCATATCCAGAAGAAAATCGGTGAATCCCAGGTCTTCACCGCGCGCCCGAAGGTCGGGGAAAACAATGGCATCAGAAAGCGCCGCGCCCGCCGCTCCCTCCACAACTCCAGCCTTGGCCCCGGACTTGACGGCGGTTTTAATGCCTGTTTTTCCGGCTATAGATGCCGCATGCATGCCGCCACCCAACGGAAGCGCATTCACCGGGTCCGGCAGACTGCCCAGCAAGGTGGCTCCGAAGCTCAACGCTTTCATGCCCAAGCCGTACACTTCATCCCCATTGGCAATAAGCGCTTCACGATACCGCCGCTCATCGAAGTTTTCAGCCATGATCCGCGCTCGTGTCCGGGTCATGTCAGGACGATATGCAATCTCTTTCCTGTAGAAAGGCGAAGCCTTCCAGGCTTCCTCACTCATGGCATGAGCGTGGCGGACTCCAGGCGTATCCGGGAACGTGCCGAACATGTCACGCGCTTCCTGCTGGGGGAGATAGTCGGGGTCATATGTGCCCTCTGACTTTTCCGCTTCCAGAATGGCGTCTTCTTCCATCACCCGTCCAGTAAGGGTTTCGTCAAAGGCCTTTGCCGTATGCGCTCCAAGATATTCGCCTCGTGTGGGCTCCTGCAAAAGAGGCGCGCCCGCAAGGTTTCGAGGGTCAAATACGGGGCGATTGATGAATGCAGATTCAAAAACCATGCTATTCCTCGTTTTCTTCTGCCGCTTTTTGCATACGGGCATGAGGCCCTTCTTTGACTATGGCATGCAAATCAAAACGAATCGGCGTGCCGTCAGGCTGCAAAACAAGATTACCTTGCCACGGGTCCAGCAACATGGCCTCTCTTCCGTCACCCGCGCTGATGACAGTTCCAGTATTCACCATGCTGAGAAGGTTTGCGGCGTAATTTCTGCCCTGTGGCGTTTTGGGTTCTTTCACAAGATCGGCTATCAGCTTTTGGGCGATTCGCTCTCGATCCTGATTGATCGCGTAGGCCGCATCATCAGCGTCAATTCCTTCTGTTTTGGGAATTAACAATATACAATTACTGTCCGCCACCAGTGAAAAGGCGTTCTCCAGCCCCTTGCTGTCCATGCCTAACAGCAAGGCGTTTTTCATGGCGTTCTCCAGCCCCATGGCCATGTCGCGCAAGACTCTGTTGGTGGGATACTTTTGCGCGGCGGCATAAAACACGGACATGAAATCAGAATTGGCAACTGTATCTTCTGCCTGCTTCTTCGTGTCATTGTCGACTTTTGGAATATCCGAAGGTTTGAGCGTGGCCGCCGAAAGCCACAAGGCTGCGTCCTTTTGCGGGAGAATCGGCAAAACAGGCGTAATGGCCATGACAGCTTCCGGCATTTTCATTTCAGCCAGCATCTGTTGCGAGTATTCCCCGCCGGATTGCCGTATCTGTTGCAGCCATTGCAGTTGCTGATCAGGCGTAGCCTGCTTGTCATATTCCATCCGCATTTGCTTGGCCTGCGACTCAGAAAGCACGCGTGGCATAAAACCAAGCCCCTTGCCTATTTTTTCCTGCAAAATCAAACTGCGGCGCGTGCGCTCCTGAAAATCCACATCATCCTGCATACCAGGTAATGCGCTTACATAACCCGCCGGATCATCAATAAAGGTTTTTTTTCGACGTTCGATCTCGGTATCAACCCTGCTCCGCATGGCCACGGCATCTTTGGCGTTGTCAGGAGTTACCAATGTATCAATAGACTTGTGTGCAGCTGCGGCCTGTTCCAGCAACGGCAAGCCCTGCGTTCCATCCAGCACCGCCCAGGCTTGTTTGGACAAGGTAAGCTGTGCTTGCAGTTCGGCTGCTTCCTTGTGCGCTCCAAGGCTTGCCAGTTTGGAAATGGTTGCTTCGGCTGGAGAGAAATCCCCTTTGTCCATGCCATAAGCAATCTGGTTGTCAAAAGCGGATGCGGTCAAATTTGCTTCCTGCGTCTGCTTGCGTCTACCCGCATCAATCCAGCCCTGAAACTTCATCCTGTCGGCGGGTGAGAGGCCGAAGAGAGAGGGGGCCGCGCCAGGCGCGGAGTTGGACTTGTAAGCTGACAAGATATCAGCCTCTTCGCGTTTGAAGCGGGCCTGGACGGCTGCCCGGACCTCCGGACTGGAAGAGCTGAATCGCGTGCCGCGCTCGGCATACACCGCACGCACAAAATCATCGTCGCTCATGCCTTCGCGCCACGCGCGCCGAAGCAGTTTGCCGGCGCCGCCCCCTCCGTGCTGCACAGCGGTGGACCAGACCATTTCCTGTAACGCGGCGGAACCGGAAACCCTGGCCGCAAGAGATTCAGGCAGGGCGTCAAGAGCCGGTTGGTAGTGGGTTTTCTCCACATATTCCCGCTGCGCCTCCTCCAGCAATGCGGGGTTGGCGCTGGCTTCCTTTTTCCACTGAGCCGGGAATGCCCCCTCCTTGCCGCCGGTGTTGGCCGGGCCGGCGGCGCGTAAACGCCGGGCGATTTCAGCATGCTCGCCGCCCTTGCTTTCAAGCAGGGAAAGGAACTCGCCCAATGACCCCTGTTTGCTGGAAAGCTGGTATTTCCCGTACGACGTGCCGCCGTTCTCGTCATAACCGATAGCGGCAATGCCTTCCTTGCCGGACTCGTAGCGGGCCACGCCGTCACCGACACGCCCCCCGCCGCCGTACTGATGCAGCAGACGCTGAGCGCCGGCCATGTCGCCATTGGCGATGGCCTGCTGGATGGACATGCCCAGCACGGCGGAACGCGCGTCGGCAATCCCTTTGGCCATGGCTTCAGGGCCGTAGCCCTTTCGCCCAAGCGCGCTTTTTATGTGCCATTCGGCCTGAGCGGCGTTTTTGATGAACTCTTCGGGATTGTTGTAGCTCCGGGCCGCCAGTCTCGCGAACATATCGGCGGCGGCGCTGTTTTCCCGAAAACTCCAGGCATCGTACTGATCGCCCTTGTATTTCCGGGCTTTCAGCATATTGCCAGCGTCAAACTCCCTGATGCGCACGTCAAATAAATTTCCGGCCAGCGAGCCCTTGTAGTCGCCCAGCACTTCCTCGCGAATCTGCTGGCTGCGCCGGGCCAGCTCCTTGTCCGCGTCAAAAGCGGCATCGCCCTTGCGGGTCAGGATGCCATCTTCTCCGTACATGGCGTCATTAACTCGCGTATGGTACTCTACCAGCAGCTGAGTGGCCTTGGTCTTGGAGTAATCCTCATAGGCGCGTACGCCCGTCTGCACGGCCCTGTCCGCAGCTCCAGCGAGATTGCCCAGCGCTTTGGCGGATGACTCCGTCGCCGCCCCGGCTATCTGGCCGCCGGCATCGGAAAGCCTGGCCGACATATTCGCGCCGGGCGTGTAGGGTTGATTGCCGCCCTGATAGGTGGGCAGAGCCCCGCCGCGCCCCCTGTTGGGAATTGCCAGCATGTTGCCGTATACGCCCGCCATGCAAGCTCCTTATATACTGGCCCATCTCCCGGAAGGATGCCGCATCCCGGTCAATTTGCCATTCTGTGTCTTATCCCAGTTGGTCTCGACCGTTGTCGACTGTTGGGAAAGGTAATTCCCCCAGGTGCTCCCCATGCTGGCAATGCCGCCCAGGGCCGTTCCCGCCGCGCTCATCCATCCGGCATTGCCGGCGGCGTCAGCCCTGGCGTCATACCCTGCGGCCTGCGAGCCATGGTTCCACGCCTGAATCTGTGACTGATAGGCGCTGTCAACGCCCCGATTGTACAGATTGAGCGCGTCAATCTCGCCCTGGGCCGCCGTGTCGGCCTGCAAGTCAAGGTTGCCGCCCACATCCACGGCCGCGCCGGAAGCGCCTGCCGCCGCGCGTTGCCGGCCAATGAGTTTGGCCGTCTCCTGCCGCTTGGCGACCATGTTGTCATAGCCTTCCTTGCGCTGGGCGCTGGCCTGCTCTTCCGCAAGCTTCTGGTTCTGCCTGGCAACGTCAGCCTGATATTCCGCCTGCGACTGCTGGGCCTTGCTCTGCTGGATGGATGAATACACGCCAATGCCCGTGCTCAACGCCGTGCTGGCAAGAGTGATGGCGGTTACCGCTCCCGCGCTGAGTCCCATAGCTACACCTCCCCGAAATCCACATCCGCCATGACGGCCACCAGCCGGAAAGGCATGGGCCTGTCCTGCATCAGCCAGAGCGTTGTATCCGCGTCCTGGCCGGACGGAAGAATGATTTCAATGTCGCCGCTGAAAGGCTGACACGCCTCGCCGTAATTATTCGGCAGAAAGGGCAGGTCGAAACTCTCGCGGCCCTTCCACGCCTCCACGTCAAACAGATCTCCAGGTCGTGTGGCCGCGTATTTGCCGCCTACGGAACGAAACACCCGCAACAGGCACTTGCCATAGGCTCTGCGCTTGCCCAGGGTGGAACCACGTTGCGTGTCCGTTTCAATGGGCAGGGGCGACAGAATTGAGACATAGTTAAGCCCCACGGTGACAGTTTTGGCGGCATACGGCAGAATTATCTTCCCGTCCGTCACCACAAGCCCTTCCACGGGAGAGCCTTCAGCCAGTACGGCCACTTCGCGTCCTTCCAGGTGAGACAGCCCGCTGACTGCCTCCACGGCGTCGCCACTGCGCATGGTCAGCCCGCAATCCACAAAAAAGGCGTCTTCAATGGCATCCGCATCCCTGAAGCGCGAGGCCATGCGCTCCAGACAATATTTCTTTGCCCCGCCCGCCATGCGCTCCACAACCAGCATGATCACGTCTTCCCGCTCTCCGGAGATTGCGGCCACGGACAGCACCTTGCCGTCAGTGACATGACGGCTCCACCCGTAGACATTTTGCTCTTTCATGTAGGTCAGACAAAGCAGCGTCCCGTCATTGCGCACAGCCCAGATATTTGAGCCGGGAGACTGCTGGAACGCCCACTGCACGATACGATGCGATTCCACCAGATGCGGAGCGAGCAAAGAGAGGTCATTGCCCGCGTATCCATCCGACTCCCAGGAGTAGAACAGGTCGCGCACATGAGAGCCGGAACGCTGGCAGTGCATTACGGATTGCCCGATTATTATGGGCATCAGCCCTGAGCTGCCCCAATAAGACTGCACACTGATCTGAATATCACTGGAGGTGATGGCCGCGCCGCTGGATGTCGCCTTGTATTCCGCGCCGCTGGTGCCGATAAGCAGATCGCCGAAGCTGGCAAGCCACTTGATTTCGTCAATGCTGCCCGACGCCAGCATGTATTCCACAGGGTCGTCGTCCTGAAGGGGGCGCGACTTGCGAAAGTTTTCGTAATCGCCCGTTCTGGACATGAAAAACGAGGCGGGATTATCCTTGGTGCCCCCCAGCACAAGGCGCTGCTGATGAAACGTCACTGTGGAGGGGTTATTGCCGTTCTCGAAGGGGTTCCAGTCCTCCTTGGGCGTGGTGGCCGTATCCGGTTCAAAGTTCTGATCCTGAAAACTTGTTGTTTTGCTGACTCCCAGAAAGCCGTAATAGCCCGCGCTTTCGCGGTATATGTTGTATTCCGTCGCTCCCGGCACGGATGGCCAGGACAGATTGACATGATTGCCGACCACCCAATCCGTAGGATATTTGCCTGTTGTGGACCCCACAGGCGACGCCAGGGATTCGACCCCGTCAGCATCCACAGCGGTCACCACATAACGCAACGTGTAATTGAGCGTGGCGCTGTCGTCAGCATTATCCCGGACAAAGGAAACGGAAAGACTGGCCGGCGCGGCGATGCTCCTGTTTAACGCCACCTCTTCCAGCGCCCATTCGTAATCCGGCGCCGCGCCGGAACGCGTGAGCCGGCTGAACGCATAGTTTTTGTGCGCCAGATAGACAATATCCCCGGCCTGCGCCACAGACAGGCTGTACACATCATCGAGGGCATAGGGGCTTTTTATATCCACGTCCGCAATAAGGCCATCCGCGCTGGCGACCTTGATTCCTCCTTCCTGAAAGATCAGCACAAAGTTGTTTTCAGGCTCGGTGTTGAACTGGAACGGAATCAGTACTGACTCGGCTCCAAGGTCGGCCACAAAACGCGTGCCGGGCCTGCGTTCAATATCCCCGTGCAGATTGGGGATAAAATTTTCGCAGCATTGCAGGAAAGAGCCGAACTTCTGTAGATCATACCTTGCGCAGAGTGAAGGCGTCACTTCGCCTCCGGTGAAATTGCGAAAAGCTATGCGTGACATATGCTTCCCCTACCTCAACTCCGGCGGCGACTGTCGCCCAAGGCGCTCGGATTCGTAGGACTCCTTGCAATGGTTCCGGTCGCCGAAGAGCCTGGCCGCGCCGTCAATGAGCTTGCGCGGCCAGGCCCGACGCCCGGCGATGTCCCAGCGCCAGGCCCGGCTGGACAGGGTCTCGTCCGGCCAGCCGCCCAGGATGGCGTTGGCAAGCTGGTCAACGCCTATGAGAACGGCCTTGCCATAGCCCATGTCCCCCGGCACGGCTTACAGCCCCCAGCGGGTCAGCAGCTCTTGCACGGCCTCCACGCCGGGCGCGGACTCCACCAGCGCCTTGCGCGCGCTGCCCTCAGCCATTTTTGCGGCCTTGTGGGTCAGGGCCGCCGCATACAGCGGCAAAAAGGTCGCCGCCGTCAGTTGCAATACCACCAGTTCGCCGCCCGTCTCCGGCGTGTAATTGCGGTAGGCGTTCCAGGGCGTGGACGTAGGTATGGCGTCGGATGCGGCGGCAGCGCCCAACTGCATGGCGATGGCGCTGTCAGCGAAGTTCTGCTGGTCAAAGCTGTCATAGCTGAAATGCAGCGTTTCCGGCGCGCCCGTGCCGGGGTCGGTCTCATAGTCAAAGCCCGCGATGATGGCCGCGCTTGTGGCGGCGTCAACCGTGCGCAGGGCGTCGGATTTCACATCCTCCAACACAGGCGCGGGCAACTCGCTGAGCAGATACAACTTGCCGTCGGGGCCGGTCACAACTTCTTCCGGCGCGACTTCCGAACCGGGAAACTGCCAGTCGGCGGCCGACTCTATGTAAGCACGATCCTTGTCATACTTCAGATATTTCATGATGCGCTCCATTCGCTGCCTGCGGCTGGCATGAAAAAGCAATAGGTTTCTTTTATATTCAGTTTTTGAGTATATAACTTCATACCAGCCTGTACCGGAACAGTTGCTCCGGAACCATATCCAAGAGTAAATCCTATCTGATAAAGATATTTATTTGAATCAAGATCAAATAAATATAGGTAATTATCCACATTACTGGCTGAAGGAATGCCCCTGATGGCAATAAAGCCATCGGCGGGAACCGTATAGGGATCCTTCCCCTCCGTGTTTAAGGGTATGGCAACGGCCACCGCCCGAGATATATCCGGCGCGGCATAGCTCGGCACCTCAGCGGAAGCTACCTTGTCAGCCACGGCATTTTGGGCTTCAACCGCCTTGTTATACGCCGTCTTGACGGCATTGGCCGTTGCCGCCTGTGTGGTGCTGGCGCTGGTCACGGTATTGTTGAGCCGGACAAGGCCCTCCTTGGTGGTGGTCGCCGACACCACCTTGCCTTCCAGCGTTGCCACGCGCTCAACTATTCCTGGCGACGCCCCGGAGTTTTCCAGCGCATCAATGCGCTCATTCTGGCTTTTCATCTCCGTGCCCACCCGTGTCGCAAGGCTTTGAACATTGTCTGCCAAGGACATACTCACTCCCTGTGTTTACGCGCCAAGCGCGGTTTCAAACGCGGTCACAAAATTAGTCGTGGTGCTGCCCACATTGCCGGTCAGGGTGTTGATCGCCGAGGTATTGCCGGCGGCAACGCCTTCCACCGCCGTGACGCGATTCGTCAGGCTGGTTACATCGGACGCGGCGGACGCGCCGATATTGGCGCGGGCCTGCTCCTTCTGCTCGTCGGTCAACGTCTGGGCCGCGTCGTACTTCACGTGGCCGGCGGCCAGGGCCTCCAGAGCGTCAATGGCGCTCTGATTGGTCTGGATCAGGTCGGCCAGCTCCTTGAGCGTGTCGTAGGCTTCGCCCGCGCCGCCAAGCAGGTCGGCCTTCAGGGCGTTGCTGGCGGCCAGGATTTCACTGGCGATTTTGGAGCTGGAATAGGTTGTGCTGGTGGAGGCGTTGGCGTCGTCAATATTGGAGGCGTTTTCCAACGCGGCCTGAAGTTCGTTCAGGGCGGCCACCAGATTGCCCTTTTCCGTGGTGGTCAGGTCGGCCAGCGCGCCGATTTTGCTGTGCAGGGTTTTGCATTCCGCGCCCACGCGGGTGGCAAGAGAGGATACGGATTCAGACAGGGAAGCCATGACGTTACTCCTGTGGTTGGATGGTTGTGGCGGAATCGCCAAGAGCCGCTTCAAAGAGGGCGACAGGATCGGATTTTACCATCAGCGCATCCTCGACATTGCCGCCGTCCGACAGTATGACCTGCGCCCCCGTGGTACGGGGGTTGACCACATAAAGCTTGTCGCCGCGTTTGTGCGTGAGCGGCATGTCCAGAGATGGCAGAGTGGTGATATCCATAAAAACTCCTTGCGGTGATCATGCTGCGAGAAGCTTGCGACGTCTCCCGCAGAGAGTTGTTGAGGGCTGGTCGGGAGAAGACGGACAGGGGTCGGGGCAATGCGCGTCCAGCCCGATAAAGTAAAAGCCGTCAACCTCCGGAACCATTTTCAGGGTCTGCGCCGTGTTGAGCGGCAATGCGCAGGTGGCCGGCACAGCCAGCGAGGGGTCCACGAAATAAAAGCCGTCCGGCGCATCCTCCAGCAAACCGGCATCCCGAATCACGGCAATGCCCTTGCCGCAGGCCGCCGCCTGCGCCTTGCGCGCCGCGCGTTCGGCATCTGTTGCCGCTTCTTCGGCGCGGTCCGCCTGCTCTGTGGCCTCCTGGGCGGCATCCCCGGCAACGCCGGCCTGTGTCGCGGCGCTGTAGGCGTAGACCTGGGCCTCACGCACCGATGCAACCGCCGCATCCGCCATGGCCGCGCTTTCAGCCGCCGACTCCCTGGCTTTATCCGCGGCGTCGCTCGCAGCCTCTTCCGACGCCTGCACCTTGCGCGCCACGTTGCTGGCCACAGACCAGGCATTAAGGCGATTGCCCGCCGGTATATCCAGCAGCATCCTGACGGTGCGCGATGCGGTATCCGTTTCGCCCACCTCTTCAAAGGATACGCCCCTGTACAGCTCCACGCCTTCCCAGCTGAGGCGCAGAGCGTTGCGGCCTACCAGATAGGTTATCGGCAGAGACAATTCCTGTCCTGCGCTGAGCGCAGCCGTCAGCGTCATGGTTGCTTCCAGGTTTTCCGCGCCCTGGGCAATGGCGGCGATCTGTTCCGCGCGTTCCGCCGCGTCCTCGGCCCGGTCGGCCTCGTCGTGCGCCCGTTCAACCTCGCGCTCAAAGGTCAGCACATGCCCGCTGGCCAGGTCGTTAAGACGATCCGCCTGGGCGTCGCCCTCCTCCCGCACCTCCCGCAAGGCGGCGGCTTTGATTTCCGCCGTTTCAGCGGCGGACGCCTGCGCCTCTCTGGCGCTCCGCGCCGCCTGGGCGGCGGATGATGCCGCGTCGTCCTTGGCGTCAAGCAGCTCCTGCCCATACTGTTCAGGCGTGATGCTGCTTGTAGCCGGCATCTGAATGGACCGTGACGCCACTTCCAATAACTGCTGACGTTCAGCGGTAGCGGTATCCAGCGCCCGCTCAATAACTTCAGGATCAAAACGTGAGCCAGTGATAAGGTTCACATTTTGCACAAATGGCATGTCGCGGGTGATGGCCAGTGTCCAGCCGGAGGGCAACGGGCTGCCGTCTTTCTGATAGGTCACGCTGCCGCCAGAGTCTGACAAGTCCGCCGTCCACCCTGTCGCGGTCGTGATCACGCCATCAGGCGACGATATTGTGACCTTGAGCTGTGAGGAGTCCCACACCTTGAAAGAAAAAGGGAAAACCGTTGTCAGGCCATTCCCGGTGTAGGTATTTTTGCTGAGGGTACTTTCAATCGTCATTACCACACCCCCCTCATTGCCAGCCAGCCATCAGCGCTTTTCTTCTCAGCTCTCTCACTTGCTGCCTGCCCTTCGCTTTTTTGGACAGCCATTTGATAAAGCTGTTCCAGTTCCCGCACCTTGTCCGGATTGTTCTTGAGCAAAGGCACGACAATCAGGGCGGCAAGCTTCTTCGCCATGGCCAGCACAAACAGTTCATCCCAGCGCGAGATATCCTCAACATCAAAGGAGCAGGCGGCAAAAGCCGGAGAGAGGTCGCACAGCAACAATTGCCCGGCAGCATCGCTTTCCAGCCGGAATGGCGGCCTGTTGCCGGATCGCTGCCCTGAACCGTACACCGCATGCACCTTGAGGCATTTATCCGGCAAAGCATAGGCATACCGCCATTCATGGGCATACGCATCGGGCATGGATTTTTCCGCCAGAGCAACACGCCGTGTGGCAAAGCTGTACGGATAGTCGCGCAAAGCTGAACGGCGCGCCCTGTCCCAATACAAAGCGCACTGAATGGCTTCCGTTGTCCGTTCGGTGGCGGATGCTATGGTTCGCGTGCCGATGAAGCCAAGCGCCATATTGAAGATATCTATCTTGCTTGCCGTTGAAGCCATGATTGCGCCTTTCGCCCCCGGCCCGCGCGTGTCCCGCGAACCGGGGGCCGCCTGTTTTCGCTAGCCCTTGACCGCGCCGCCATCGATGTACATGCCGGGAACATAGGGCATATCCTCCTCGCGCGTCAGCGCCGCGAAGATTTTACCGGACCCGTCGCCGCCGGTGACGGCGTATTCCAGCTTCAGCCATGACTTGGTCGCGAAGCTGGGCAGAAAACGCCAGCTCAGGATTTTGCCGGTCTTGAGGTCATCCTGTTCCCAGGCCAGGCAGGCATTGGGCACATCCTCATATGTGCCGTCCTTGCTGTCGGCCTGCTTGAGCTGCACTTCCAGCGCCGTGACGGCGGCATCTTCCGCGAGAATCCGGATGCACATGGGAATGGGCCGCATGCGACCGGGAATCAGAAAGGATGTCAGGCCCACCGCGGCGGAATCGCCCGAAGCCAGGCTTGCCCCATCGGAAAAAACCAGATTGGAATCAATGATCATAACGCCTCCTATTTCAGCGCGGATTCAGCGGAAGAAATGACATCGCACTGGCGAATGGGCCGCCCGTGCAGATTCGGCACGGCCTTGGAGGCGAAGAACTCGCCATAGACCAGATGGACATTGCCCGCGTCGGTGGATTGCAGCTCAAGCGCGGTGAGCACATCCTGGTTGCAGTACCAGATTGCCTTGTCGCGCATGTTCTGGGGCATCATGTTCTTCGCCCTGATGGTCAGCCCCTGCAAATCGAGGAAGCCGGCTTCGCCCTTGCGCAGGGTGAGCTTTTCGACGGGAATGTTCGCAAGACGCACCACGCTGCGCCAGTCGCGCACGGCAAGGCCGCAGCGCCATTTGTACAGGTCGCCAATGCACTGGAATTTGTTTCCGCTGTCATCGGTTGTCATGTACTCGCCAAGGTCCTTGTTGCTCAGGCCGCCAGTACTGCCCTTGGGATAGATGCCATGACAGGTGTTGGCCCCCCAATTTACCAGATACATGGACGTGCATTTGTTGCCTGTGCCCCCGGCGTCAAGCACATGCGGGCTGTCCTTGCTCGGATAGCGCATGGCCAGGCCGTTGAACTCGTCCGGGTTCAGATTGCTGTTCCCGTAAAAGAGAGTGCTCGCCACTTTCTGGCGCATGGCTTCGGCAAAGGCCATGCCCTCGGAAAGGCGGAATGCCCTGGCCTTGTCGCCGTAAAGCTCGATCTCGGCCACGTCCAGTTCCATGCGGGCTTCCAGCATGCCGCACGCTTCCACAACCTGACTCCATTGCGATTTGGAAGGCGGCGTGCCACGGTACAGCCTGCGCCAGTAGACTTCGGGCAAACCCGTGCGAATGCGGGTCTTGTGCCCTTCACTCTGGTTTGACTCCATCCAGGTGATATCCGAGAGAATATCATTGGTCTGATTCATCAGCTCAATAATATCGCCCGCCGGCTGACCCTTGTAGAAATCCTCCAGTTCGGCCAGCGTGGCGACAAGCCCTTTTTCGTATGCCATTTGTTTCTCCTTGGCGTTTTAAGATTACATATTGGGATACATCCGCTCTTCCAGCGGGATGCGTCCTCCCTTTCCGCCCTGGCCCACAAAATCATGCTCGTTCATGGCTTTGCCCACACGGGCTATCGCCCGTATGATTGCCGGATTGTGCTGATACCTGGTTTCCCGCAGCATGGCGCGCAAACTGCCGTCAGGGTCAAAGACGTCAAGGGCGCGCCTGGCATTGGAAAGAGTGTCCTTCCAGTGGGATCCGCCAAACTCCTGATCAGCCTGTATCTCTTTTTCCCAGCCTTGCAGTGTGGCGTTCTCCTGTTGCCGCATGGCCCCGGTCACTGCCGCATGGAAATCCTTGTGCCAATGCAGCATGCCTTCAGCCTGTTCCTTGCTCAGCCCCAATTCGCGGGCCTTGGCCGTGAAGCTGGTCAGGTTCTCGGCTGGCAGGGGGAAGTCTTCGGGGGCCGCAAGCTCATACGCTTCGGGTTCGGCGGAAGCCTTGCCAGCATCCTTGTCCGCCTCATTACCTTGCGCGGAAGGAGCGCCGGGGTCATCCGCTATGCCGCCACTGTCCTGTCCTCCGTCATCAGTGGGGGGAGTGTCCGCAATGCCATTCATGTTCGCGCCTGCGGCGCTCTGAGCGCCATCGGCAATGCCGCCGCCATCGCCCGAAACAAGTTCTTCAGCCATTATTCACCTCTTTGAACAGGAAAGATGTTTCTTCCGCTTCCACGCACAAGGACAGCACGGAAAGCCCTATCACGCGCTTGCCTTCCTCAAATGCCGCCTGTGCGTGATCGTGCGGGTATTTCGCCTGAAAAGCGCCGCTAATCCGCATCAACCAACACAAAAAATATTGGCCGTCAGGGCTTTTTGCCAGTTCGCGCGCCACACTGGTAAGCCTTGCCTGATGGATGGCTTGCTTTTCCCGCTGTTCATCAGCGTTGTGCGTCGAATTAAAATCCCATGTATCCATTACACAGCCCCCATGCCGCCAAGCAACGCGCCCATCAAGGTTTGTCCGTCAGCGCCAACTGGCGTTTGCCCCAGGTTCTTGGCCGCCGCCGTCATATCCACAGCCTGCTGTGTCGCCGCCATAGCTTCCGCCTGCTGCTGTTGCGCGGCCTGAGCCTGGGCCTTGCGCTGCCTGATTTGCGCCACTGACTGATCATCCCGCACACAGCTTTCAGGCATGCCCACACGCTCCAGATATCCCTTGGCCAGGGCGTCGGTATCCAGAATGTCAATGACATCCGGCGCGGCTTGAGCCAGTTGGAAGACAAAAGCCATGCCCTGATCCATGGAACTTGTCGCCGTCAATTTCTGCGCCTGGGCCAGCACGGATTCAAAGGACACTTCCAGTTCGGCGAACTCCATGCCGTCAGGCAGTGCCGGCAGTGCCCCGTATTGCCCCATGAGCATGTAGGTGCGGATAATCAGCGGTTCCAGAAGTTCTTTGTGCAGACGTTCCACAACAGGGCCGACCAGGATCATCTTTTCCTGCTGCTTGGCCTGTATTTCCGTGGCTGTGATTTGACGGCGGTCGTCGTCAATGAGCATTCTGAACAAATCGACATAAAGGCCATCGCTGACAATTTTTTCAACGGCCTGAACTCCCTGCATGGTGTAATTGAGCGCTTGCGGCTCAGGTTGCTGAATGGGCACAATGGGAGCGCCGTTGCTGGTCAGCATGCCCATGTTGACGTAATTCATACCGCCCGGGTTGATATCCACTCCATAAGACTGCACGGATGAATCCGCCGCCATGGGGGGATCGGCAATCTTGTGTTGCATTTTGCGCAGCGTGGCGGTCATGGCCTGCAGCATCTTGCAATCCGGGGCCACGTCCATGGCCGGGGAACGCCCGTAGACATCCGCGCCGTTTATGTCCCAGCGCGGCGCAAAGGCCGGAAAAGAATCGTAACCGCCCTCGGAAAGTATGGAATCCTTGCCGCCTGTCCCGGCGTCAGACAGCCAGTAGACAGACGCAAAAGGCTTGCCCTGCGGCCCGAGACGGCCAGGCGTGTAATCTTTGCGCGGAAATACACCGTGAATGACGCTGAAACGCGTCACGCCGCCCTGACCGTTCACCGGCTTTGCGGCCAGGCGCACGCTTTCCGGCACAGCCTCGTCACCCCACTGGTCAACAATCTGCCGCGCGGTCATGTGCATGCGCCGGAAAAACGTGTCCACTTCATTTTTGCCGTTCACGTCCAACACATATTCGCCAGCGCGCACCAGATGAAAATGCAGGCCGCCGCCGTCCGCCGTTTCAATCAGCAGGCCAGTGCCAAAGGTTCCAAGATCCGCGTAGAGTCCATGCACGGCATTGTAAAAATTTGATTCGTGCAGCACCCGTTGCATTCTGTTTGTCACTTCTTCCAGCCAGCTGTTGAGCCCTGGCGTGCCATCGGCATCATGACCTTTGGCCGTCAATCTGAACCACGGGCGCACCGGGCTGGTCATGCCGCCTTGCATGCCTGCGGCCAGGGTGCGCATGGCCAGCACGCCGTAGGAATTGACCAGCCTGCCGTTGAGCTTGGGCTGGCGATGCGCGGTACTGTCAGTATCCGAACGCCAGCGATACGGCAAAAAGAGCTCGGAAAGCGAACTCCACGCCGTGTCCCACCCGCTGCGTTCCGTGCGCAAGGCTTCATAGCGCCGGTTAAGCTCATTGACATTCAGCGCCATAAGATCATCCCAGGGTTGTTTTGCCGCCGCTGTCAGTCGTTGCCAGTCCGCCGCGCGTCGTCATGATGCTTGAGGCCAGACCACGGTTTTTGCGCTGTTTGTCCTTTTGCGCCTGTGCCGCCGCAGTCGCGCCAGCGCTCAAACTCTTGGTAGCCTGCTTTTCCGGCGCCGGCTCAACGTCCGGCGCGCTGTATCCGCCGCCAAATCCCATGCTTATTCCTCCCGCTTGATGGTTGCCCGTATGCTGTCCGGCGTGGCCAGCACCAGAGCCCCATCCACAAACGCTTGTTTGCGCGTGTACCAGCACATGCCAGGCACGCGGCCCAACTCCCTGAATCCCAAACAGGACAGCATCTTGAGAATATGCCTGTTGGGGGTAGCCACTCTGCCCAGAAAAGACGCCACATCCAGATGCTCACAGGCCCAAAGCAAAGCCCCCCGACACAAATCCTCAGCCTGCGAGAAATAGGGCCTGAATGCCGTCAGCCCTATTTCAGCCGTCAGACTGCGCGCCGTCACAGGGCGCAAGGTCATGACCCCGGCTGGAACTCCGTCAATGGAACCGCCAAGCACCAGAGTATCCGGCCTGGAGAGCAGATTTACAAAAACATCCGGCGTCCAGTCCTCGGCATCCACATCAGGCCAGACAGCCCAGAGCAAATTTTCTTCGCGCAGCACGTCATAAATGTCGCGGTACTGGCGTTCGTGCAGCAAGACTGTGTAGGCCATCTCCATTGTCACCACTCCAGAGGATTGTAAGCGGTCTTTACCCTGCCGCGCTTCAGAGCAGGCGCGGCCACGGGAGCGGCAAAGGTCAGCGCCAGAGCGTCGGCCAGGTCTGTGGATCGGCCCAGGCGCTCCTTGATGTCCTCTTTTCGCTCGAGCTTGAGCAATCCCTTGTTGTCAAAGCTGTATGTCGGGGCCGACAACTCAGCTTTGAGGGCTTCATCGGGCGGCAATGCGCCCCCCGATACCAGCCAGTCCTTCATCTCCTGCCACATTTCCATGCGGCGATTGATAAAACGCTCAGCCCGTCGTGGACGACCGCCAAACGGCACTTCCATCACCGTCTGTCCCAGCTGGCGCAACCTGTCTATGACGCCCGCGCCACCGCCGGAATCAATAAAGACGGCGGCGGGATCGCGTTGCCGCATTTCAAGGGCGATGCGATCCGCCAGCGCCATATTGTCCGTCTTGCGCAGCACAACAGGTTCAAAAGCCACCAATCCCTGGCGGAAAAACAGCACGCTGGCGTCATCACCGAAACGGGCCACATCAACGCCAAGGACAAGCGGCGAAAATTCATAGTCCACAGGCTTGTAGTTGCGCCCCTGCGCCTCATCAATCAGCGGCAGCGCAATCAGCACATCGTCAGAGGAGGCGCTGAAATCACAAAGCATCTCCTGACGGAAAGCGTTGTCCGACAGTTCCCGGCGCATATCTTCCACATCTGACGCGGGAAGCACGTTGGTGGCCGTCACCGGGTAGGAGGCGGCGTACCATTCGGAATCGCCCGCAGTTTGAAGGCTGACCGCCTTGTAATACTGCTCGGAAAAAAGGTTGACGCCCTTGGGCGTTCCGATGAATACCGCCCAGCCATTGCGATCCGCCAATGCGGGGCGCACGACCTCTTCCCACACCTCCGGTTTCATCTGGGCCACTTCGTCTAGCACCACACCGTCAAAGTAGAGCCCGCGCAAAGAGTCAGGGTTGTCAGCGCCGAAAATGCGCACCTTTGCCCCGTTGCCGCGCGACGGAATGGAAATCATCAGCTCTGACTCATTGACAACGCGGCCCGGAAGAGGCGCTGTGTAATGCTTGAGATAGTCCCAGGCCACATTTTTGGCTTGATTGCGCAGAGGACCGACATACGCAAAAACCCCGCGCGGCTTGTCGCAAAGCGTCGCCATCTTGATCAGATGATTTATGACCAGCACCGTCTTGCCAAAACGCCGGTGAGCCACAAGAACCGAGAAACGATGGCTTTCCAACGCATCATGCACTTCTGAATAGCGAGGTTTGTACGGGATGGTGATGCGCGTCATTTTTGCCATATGAGCTCCAAACCGCCGGAAACTTCAGTTTCCACCACCTGCTTGGGATTTTGCCCCAGGGTGTCGCGGATGACCTCAAAGGCTCGCACGTCGCCGGCCAAGCCTTTTTCCACCAGCGCCATTGTCAGGGCTTCGGCTGTCGTCATGTCGCCATTCCTGCCGTCAAGCAACGCCTCAAGGTGCTCCCTAAGTTCCTTCTTCCTACGCCGCGCCTCGCCGCTCTTTTTGCCGCCGGTTTTGCCGCGTGTTCTTGCTTCGCTCTTGCTTCTAACCGGCTGGAGGTTGTTTTGATTGTAGCCGCGCGCCATCACTCCCACCCCCGGCGCTGACTTATTTTTGCAATCTGCTTTTCATTGTCGGTCATACGTTGCGCCAGTTCGCGCATCTGCTCATTAATCTTTTTGTGCTCAGCCATGTGCGGCTCGCGGAGCAGATAATCCAGATCAAGCTTGCTTTTCAGTTCTTGTAGCTCTTTCGCCAAGGTTGCCCAGCGCTGTTTGTCGGCTTCCCGGTCAGTGTGGCGCTGACGGTTCCGGACAAAGGAGTCCACGCCATTGCCGCCCAAGATCAGGAGCAGCAGGACAAGGCCGAAGACATTACCGTCCATCTACTTACCGCCTTGCCACTGGCTTATTCGCCGTAAGTGGCGTTCCAACGGATGAGCCGAAATAGTAGCCTACCACTGTATCAGCCTTGGCGCTGGCGTAGCCAATAACGCCGCCTATGATGCCAATCTGCGCCGCGTCCATGGCCGCCACATCACCGCTGAAAGCCCACCAGACGCAAAAACCGAACAAACCGATGACAAGTATTGCAAGCAGGCGCGGAGTCCATGAATCTCCGGTAGCTGCCTCCCGCTTGCGGGCGCTGGCTCTGTCAGCCATGGCAATGCGCTCCAAGTCCACGTCCAGCTCTTTAATCTTGGTTGTGAACTCCAGCTCAGCTCGCTTGATGGCCAGCAGTTGATCGGGAGACGCGCGTAACACCGCCGCCGCAACATCGTCCTCGTTTGACCCGTCCCCCAGCCCTAGAGCCTTTCCAATAGCTGACACGCCCAAACCGGCCAGAGGCCCGCCCAAGGCTGTGGCAATGGCTGGAGCCACAGTGGCGACAATATTTTTCCAGTCAGCCATTTCAACTCCTACGCCAAAAGCATCTTTTCAAGCGCATCGCAGCGATTGAGCCAGCCCTTCAGAAAAACTTTCTGCGACGGTTTGGCGACGACTAAATCATTGTAAAAATCGCGCCTGGCCTGAATAACGGCGCTGACAACGGCATCCGTGTCCTGTTGCAATGCCTTTCGGGTCAGCGGGCCGATTTTTCCGTCCACATCCAGTTTGGCGCTATGAAGCACACAGCGGTTATATCCGCGCTGTGCAAACTTTACAGACTGAGAGCGCCCGCAGTTGACGGCGGCGTCGTAAAGCATGGTTGCCGGACGTTGCGGCAGGCAGTCCAAACCCAGCGCATCCCAAAATTCCATACGGAACATGGCCCGCGCCTGATCCGCGGTCACAAGCCGCATGCTCTGCCTGGTCACAGGCAGAACGACGCCGATTTGCTGAAGAAAATTTCGCCCGCCCTGCGTGGCGGCAATGCCTTGCACAAAATTGATGCTTGCGCCGTAAGCCGTGAGGCCGCCCTTGTCTGCGGGATGGTCGGAGAGGCCGCCTTCCCATCGGGCGGTAAATTCGTGGGATGCGAAAAAGTCTGACTTTGCCACGGACTACGCTCCTGCTTGCACAAAAGCGTAGCATGACAGTCAGGGCTATAGGCAAGAGTCCGGGGTATTTTCTGGCTGATTTATTTTCAGGTCGCGAACGCGTATCCAGCGGCTGCTTGCTCCAGATTTGACCATGCGGATATGGACGCCGCAATGTGAGCACTCGCACCAGCGGTTAATGACATACCCCTGGACTGTGGTGCTTTTCACGATCAGGGCGTCCTCGCCACACTCCGGGCAGCACGAAAACAGCTTTGGCCTGCCGCGCCGTCCCATTCAGACTCCCTTCCCGGCAAGGTACCGTTCAATCACCGCCTTAGCCTCTTCAAATCCTCGGCAAACAGTCGCGGCATAGCCGAATGATCGCAGCAGCCTGAGCATGTCGGCCTGTGCTTGTGATACATGGCTCTTCGCCCGCCGTTTCATCTCGATCCACAATCCTGCGTATGGGCCTCGCGGCAGGGCAAGACACAGATCCGGCACGCCGCGGCGCACGCCTTCGGCCTTGAGCAGCGCTCCTGTGGCAAGGTTACGCGCGCCGCCGTTTGGGATGGCGAAAAGCAGGGGCAACATTTCGCTTTTTGCAAACTGGAGATTCCACCAGCGGAAAAGGGCTGCCTGTTCGGCATGCTCTGACGGAATGACCATGCGTCTCCTACCAGTTTTCCGCGTCGGCATAGGCCGCCTCCCGCAAATGGTCGCTCCGGGGCGTCTCTTTATGTCCCAATGCCTTGCGGGCCGATGGGGGAAGATACCGTGGCGCGGCGTGGCCATCCATGGCCGGATCGCTGAGTCGCAATCCGGCGTCCACGGCCATACGCGGCGTCCAGGGCTGGATATGGGCCAAGTCTGACCTTGGGTTACAGGCGCATTTGAGGCAATATCTCTTGCCGTCAGCCTCCCATGCCCAGAAAAATCCGGGCATGTCCGGCGAGCAATTATGACACCCGCCCTGACTTTCCGTAGCCTTAAGCTGCGGGTGTTTTTCCAGGTATTCGGGCCAGAGCGCATGCCGCAGGTGATAGCCCAGATTCTTGGGCATGTCGGGCTGGTTTTCCAGACGCTCCAGCGCATAATCCATGAATCCGTCTGGCATGGATTCAACACGCTTGAAAATCGCTTCAGCGACAGATGTTCCCGGATACGCCTTGCCAAAAGCGGCGTATATGCCGCGCAACTTGTTGGAAAAATGAAACTTATTCACTGGTGAACCTCTCTCCTGCGCGCCTTTTCGGCCTCATAGCGGGCGGCTTCTTTTATCGCCGCCGCGTAGTTCGCCTCGTCCTCCCGCTCCTGCCAGGATTTTGCTTGCGGCGAAGCTCTGGCCTGGATGGGAGCAAGCCATGTTCGAGTTTTCAGGTATCTGGCCAGGCTGATTTCATAGCCTGGATTCCAGACCTTTGCCGCCTTGCGAGCCGCCAGGTCGTCCAGAATCTGGAACAGGCCGGGAAAGACGGATGCCCCCGTGGGGTCGCGCGCCGCCTTGAGCTGCTTGTACTCGGCAAAGCCGTCAAGCGGGCCTTCAGCCCGGATTTCGCGGCTGTAGAAATCACGCAGCTCCACGAACTCCATGCCTGGGCCGGAGAAGTTCGCGGGGTCGGGCGCTCTCTGGTCTCCCCGCTCTTCACGGCCTTGCCCTGACGACGGTTCTCCGTTCCCCATGCCCGGAGGCAAGGGCGAAGCCTTCCCCCCCTTTGCGACTTCTCTCGCGCGCGCGCGATCTTGGTTCACAAGACTCTCTACAGGGGGGGATGTATTTATATTTCTTATCTCTTCTATTCTCCTCTTAGGCGTAACATTCGTGACATCCTGTGACATGGCGTGACAATCCGTGACATCCTGTGACATGGCGGCATGTTCGACGCGCGCTTTTTCCAGGGCCACGCGTTCCGCTTCCAGTTTTTCCCGCTCTCTCTGGAGGCGTTTGCGTTCTCTGGCAGCCTCTGATTCTTCTCGCGCCTGCCGCTTGTCCCAATTGGCAATACGCTGCTGTTCGTCAATCAGCCCCTTGGAGCGCATGGCGTCAATGATGGAGCAGGCCGCACCGTCATCCAGGCCAAGGACAACATCAGCGCCCTCGCAATCGAAACCGGCTACGCTTCCATGTTCATCACTTTGCCCCGCACGCTCCAGCAGCATTGCCCATACGGCCAGCACAGCGGCAACATTCTGGCCCGTGCGGCGTGCAACAACGGCAAATTTGGGGTCAACCGCAGAGCCGATAAACCATTTCAGCCAGTTCATAACTCCTTCCCCGTTGCCCGCTTCAGCAGACTTTTTCGTATTTCCGCCTCATGCTCCCGCACAAAGGCCGTGATCTCGTCCGCCCCGGCATGTCCGGGCGGCACTTCGATTCGTAGCCATCCTTCCGGGTGTTCCGGCGTTTCCGGCATGGGCGTCAGCCGCACGCGCGGATAGCAGTACGTCATGATTTCAGGTGGCCGCATTATCTAGACATACCCTAGTAATACAAAGATATTACTGACTTTTCCCAGCACATGGCACATGCTTTATCTCCATGCGGCGCAGCTCCGGGCAACAGGCAAGCTGCGCCGCCCCCAGCTTCGCCGCCAGCCGCAAAAAGGAGGAGATCGACATGTCCACCATGTCCGCAGCTTCACGAAATTCCTGTTCCTCTGTTTCCGAACAGCGGAAATTTAGCGCCCGTTCCCGTTTTTCAGCCATGAGCAGGCTACCCCTTGCCTGCTGCGTACAGCCACAGACAGACCAGCGCGCCGAAGAATGCCGCCACGGACACGACGAACCACGCGACAGGCTCCCAGCCGTAAAGCGCGATGAAGCTACGCGGCATCCCCGCCCCCTTCGCCCTGCCCGGGTTCGGGCGGCGTGGTGGGGGTGGCTATTGCTCCTCGCTCAATGAGGAATTCGGCCAATCGCTCCCCAGTACTCTTTTTCTTCTGTCTCAGAAGATATCTGTTGAGCGATATGACATTGACTCCAATCTCAGCGGCAAGCCGAGTTTGGCTCCACTTCGATTCCCGGAGGAAAATCTTTGTTTGCTCGCTAATATTCATAGCAAAATCTTAGTTTATTCACTACATAAAAACAAGCCCAAAAAGTAAATGGGCGATTTGCCAGATTTTAGCGCATACGCTAAGAATCTAGAAAAAAGGTAGAAATATTATGGCTGCTGAAAAACTTAGAAAATATTTCAACTCCATTATTGGCGAGGGAAAGCGTTTTTCCACCCAAACCGAAATGGCTAGATATCTGGGGCTTGGGCAAACCACCGCCACGAAGCTCTACGGCTTTTTAGATGGTGCGGATACTCGTTTTTCAGCTGTTGTAGACTGGCTTGAAAAACTGGGGGGCCAAATCGTATTGCCCGATGAGGAATTAGAGCAGTTTGAAATGATCCCCAAGGTTCGCGCCGTCGCCGGGGCTGGTGAAAGCCTGGTTACGTCCGGAAAGGTGACAGGGCAGTATGCTTTTCGTGAGAGTTTTCTAAAACGCGAGCAT
The DNA here is from genome assembly GCF_050313595.1 of Desulfovibrio sp. SGI.169. NCBI lineage: Bacteria > Pseudomonadati > Thermodesulfobacteriota > Desulfovibrionia > Desulfovibrionales > Desulfovibrionaceae > Desulfovibrio > Desulfovibrio sp. SGI.169. Next base: position 22,838 of record NZ_JBNPLS010000010.1, read on the forward strand.
ATCCACCCTGAAAAAAGCGTCCTGATGTGCGTCGCGGGCGATTCGATGGAACCCTTAATTCGGGAGGGAGACACTATTTTAGTGGATGAATCCGAAAAGGGTAAAGAGTTGCGTGATGGGCATATCTTTGTGGTGGGGTTGAGTGATGCCCTGATGGTTAAGCGCCTTGCCAAAATTCCTAATGGTTGGCGGCTTTGTTCTGAAAACAAGGAACGTCCGGATATTGATGTACAGGGGGATGACTTCAATACGTTCCGCGTCTATGGCCGTGTCCGCTGGTTCGGGCGGGTGGTGTAGCAGCCGCGTGATTTTGGTGGGCGGACGTGCGGGAGAAATGATGGGGTCAGAATACATTGCGGCTATATGTGGGCTTGCCGGGGCTGTTATTGGCGCTATGTCGGTTGCAATTGTAACATATATAACACAGCGGCAGGAAACTCGCAGGAGATTAGTTTCCTCTCTTGTGTCCGCTGGCCTTGAACAATGGAAAGAATATTTTGCGGCGTATAAATCCGGCCACATACGACAAGGCTCCACCCTTTACCCGCCGGAAGTCTATATTTTCCATATTGCGCAATTTGCGCCGCTTGTGGAAAAGGCGGGGAGTATTTCTGACGCGGAGCTTGCGAAGGAGATCAGGTCGCATTTTGCGAAGATAAATCTCATCACTCACGAATGCCAGATAGCGGATGCGGCCCGTAAGACTGCACCTGAAACTTGCAACACTGGTGATATCGCTTCCGAACATGGGTATTAATGGCTTTTCTGTTTCAATCCACGGCATGACTGACTCCTTTGCCCCTCCCCGTGAGGGGCTTTTTTGTGCCCGTTGACCGCCCCGCTTCGCGCGGGGCTTTTTGTGCCCACTGACCGGGCTATTAGCAATAAATTTAATACCCTTATATTATTGAGCAATTAGCGCAATTGCAAATATTTTTATCTATTTTTTAGTTTAATTGCTAAAAACTTGTTGCAATATTATAGCGCATTCGCTATTCTGACTTTGCCAACGGGGACTGGCGGCGAACAAGGCCCACGGGCCGGAGTAGCCACAAGCCGGACCCCGGAGGCGACCCCACAAGTACCGAGCACGGCAACGCGCAAGCGGTCAGGGCGGAGGGCGGATGCCCGACGAAGCCCGGATGCAGCGGGAAGCGACGCGACGGCAGGGAAGGGGTGGAAGACAGAAAGCAAGCTGGCCCGGCAGGAAGGGGCGAGGTGGATCAAAGGAGTTGAAGGCTCTGGGCTGCCAACAGAACCACGGGTAGACGCCGTGAATGAGCAGCCCGTGAAACCGACAAATTTTTGTTTCACACCACCATCTTACTGACAGCGGCAAGGTGGTGGGAATGGAACGAAAATTTACAAAGCAGGTGAAAATACGATGTTTAATGCAGAAAAATACGAGATTTTTTCAGCAGCACTTGAAGACGCAAATGAGGAATTACGTGCAGTACATCAGACAATGAATATCAGTCGCATATGGCACAAAAATCCCATAGCGTGTCTCCGTCTCGATGAACGAGAGGCCGAGTTGTGTTGGTGGGTCGGTAAGTTGAGCTCATTGTGCGCTTTGTATAAAAGGAAGACCGTATAATTTCCACATTGCGCGCGCCGCGTCCCGTTATGTGACGCATTCGCAGAACCCCGCGGGGTGACAACCTGCAAAAGAGTTCGACAACCAGAAAAGTGCTCTCCTGTCGGAGAGCGGAAAAATTTCATCTTGATGAATTGAGAGGCTAGCACATGATCCGGGTCTGCATTTACCACTACGACATGGGGGTATTTCGCCGGGCATGGATACAATCCGTCACTCCAGACGAGCTTGCGAAACTCCAAAAATCAAAATGCAAGCGGATTCTCATCCTTGGAGAGGATGATTGGTATGGGGCTAACGCCCCCTCAAGGTTGACAGTCTAGCGCCTGACCCCGCACCAGCCCGGAGCCCTCCGGGTTGGGAACGGGGCCGGGACACCGGCCAGAGCTTTTTGACAATACATACTCGGCCGGTGTCTGGTGCGGCACGCTTCGCGAAAAATGCGGGAAGGAAGTGATCCTCACCGATGCGCGCCGCATGTGGCGCTGGTGGTGCAAGGAGAGCATCAGCCTGTCCGGCGTGGTGTGCTACGGCATCACCCAGGAAAAAAGCAAGATCGCCGCTCCGGTGGATCAGGTGTGGCTTGAGGCCATCGAAATTATGCCTATCAAGGGCGATGCGAAAAATAGTATCATGGAGGCCCCCATTGTCCAGGCTGATTGATTTCTCCGGCAACGGCTACGGCTCCGGCAACGGCTCCGGCGACGGCAACGGCTCCGGCTCCGGCGACGGCGACGGCTAGTCCAAAAGACAGGGCGTCAATCCCGGCCCCCAACCAGGGGGCCTTTTCTTTTGCCCCCTCAATCCGGCAGCCCCGCTGCCTCTTCCACACTCGTCGCCACTCAGGTGGCGGCGGGGAATGGAGGAATTTACCATGCGCGAACTGACCAAAGATGAAATTGCCATTTTGCAGCGTCATGCGAAATGGCTCCAATCGGATGGGGAAGAAGGCGAAAAAGCCGACCTGAGCTACACCGACCTGAGCTTCGCCGACCTGAGCGGCACCAACCTGAGCGGCACCAACCTGAGCAACGCCAACCTGAGCGGCACCAACCTGAGCTACACCGACCTGAGCTTCGCCGACCTGAGCAACGCCAACCTGAGCAACGCCAACCTGAGCAACGCCAACCTGAGCAACGCCAACCTGAGCAACGCCAACCTGAGCAACGCCAACCTGAGCAACGCCAACCTGAGCAACGCCAACCTGGATTTTTCTTGCTGGCCGCTTTGGTGCGGGAGCAGAGACGTCAAAGCTGATGATCGGCTTGTGGCTCAGCTCCTTTTCCACGTCACGCGACTAAACGTGACGCAGTGTTCCGGCGGCGTGCGCGAGGCTATGGAGCATATCCAGACAATGGCCGTCAGCGACCTGTTTTGCGAATACCGGAATGACATCAAAAAAATCGGGGAATAGGAGGATAGCCATGCTGATGCAATCAACTCTCCACCACGATACCAATCCCATCCCGCCCTGGGGCCTGGACAAGGATGAGATGACCTGCGGCAACTGCAAGTATTGGGATACCGCCACCACGGCGGATATGGGCATTTCACCGCTGCGCCAATTCGGCCTCTGTGGTTGTTACGCCATCGAGGCGGACGCCGGGCACGGTTCCCTCGTCCTGCTGGGGCCGGAAAGCCACTGCCGGCAGCACGCGGCGGCATTCGAGGCGTCTGAAGACTTCCTCGCCACTCTTCGCGACGCCGAGGACTCGAGAAATGTGGGCTGAAATATCCCCGCTCCGCAACTGGCGCGGCTACGGCATGGCCGTCCTCATCGTCATGGTGTGGGCGGCCTCAAATTTTCTGGAGGTGGCGTTGTGGCCGTGATTATTCAGTTTAAGCCTCGGCTACGCCGTATGGTCGTCGGCTACCTTCCCCTGCCTGGCGGGGGATGCGGGCGGTTCTGCGGCCATGATGTCCATGAGGTCATGCGCTTGTGGCAAGCCGCGCGGGAAAAGGACAAGCGGCAGGCACAGTTCGGCGTGGCTGGGCGGTGCGATGCAAGGAGACATTTGAATGTATAGCGATTCATTTTATCCCACCCCCCCGGACATTGCCCAAAAAATGTTGGCGCGTCTGGACATTGGAACAATCCACAAGGCGCGCCTGCTGGAACCGAGCGCCGGAAAGGGCGACTTGGCTGAAGCATTTTTACGGCATCAAGGGGGAGACAGGTATTCCCGTTTTGCCGTGGAGCGCATGGCACACACCGTCCATTGTGTCGAGATACATCCTGAGTTGCAGGCCGCTCTTCGAGGCAAGGGATTTACGGTCATAGCGTCTGATTTCCTGACTTTCTGGCCGGATGAGCGGTACAATCTCATTCTGATGAATCCGCCCTTCCGTGAGGGCGCACAGCACCTGCTCCACGCCTGGGAAATCCTGCCACATGGGGATGTCCTCTGCCTCCTCAATGAGCAGACGCTTCTCAACCTGCATACCAGCCAACGCCAACAGCTTGCGGCCATCATTGAGGCCCACGGCGAGGTAGAGCACCTTGGATCCTCCTTCGAGGAGGCCGAGCGCAAAACATCTGTTCGGGTGTCCCTCGTCCATCTACACAAGGCGGCGGAACAGCCGAAGTTTCAATTTGCCGATGGGCTGGAAATGGAGGCGACTCCCACATTCGACGCGAAAGATCCGCTGGCCGGTGAGATAGCCACGCAAGACATGGCGGCCAACCTCGTGCTGGCGTATCAGCACGCGCGGGAAGCTTTCATGGACGTTGCCCGGTCTGTGCAAGTCCTGGCGCACTACTCCCGCATCATTTCCACCAGCTCTGAGAGCTCAAAAGCGCTTGGGGAAGCTGTCTGCCGCCTCATGGATTCCGGAAGCCTGACCTATGAGGCTCAGGAGGATGCCTACAATATCTTCGTCCGGGGACTGAAAAATTGCGCCTGGAACCGCGTATTCAAGATGACAAAGGCCGAATCGTTGATGTCGGTTCGCATCCGGAAGGACTTCGACGAACTACGAAACCAGCATATGTGTATGGCGTTCAACGAGCGGAACATCGCGGTACTCATCGAAACGCTGTTCTCCAACCGCCATGCCATTTTGCGGCAATGCGTTTTGGATGCCTTCGACTACCTGACGGAGTTTCATAAGGAAAATCGCCTCCTTGCCGAAGGCTGGAAAACAAATGATGCGTGGCGAGTGAACAAAAAATTCATCTTGCCGTATATCGTATCGTTTGAATGGGGGCACTTCTCCCTGAGCTTTTCGAATTCCGAAAAGCTGCGAGACCTCGACAGGGCAATGGCATCGCTGGAAGGCAAGCGGCTGGAGCAAGTCAGCATTACCATCATTGACGCCATCCAAAGCCTTATCCGGGAGTGCCGGGAGCACGCATCGGGTGTGGAGGTGTCGAGTGACTACTTTCACATCCGCATTTTTAAAAAGGGCACGGCTCATTTCGTTTTCCGCGATACTGGCCTCTGGGAACGTTTCAATCTCGAAGCGGCCAAGGGGAAAAACTGGCTTCCGGATGACTGTAAGGCCAGACATCAGGACGAGCGCCGAAGGAATCGCATGGCTGACAGGTACGGCTTGCCTCTGACTGGATATGCACAGGTGGGGCAGGCGGAATAATGCAATCCAAGGAGGTATAACGTGTGCCGTTTTTGCAGCCAATGCCCGCACGTGTCAATGGACTGCGCAAACGCTGACTGGTGCCCCTCTGGCCTTGCCGTGGAAGTCTTCGGCAGGGGGCGGGAACAGTGAGCAACACCTGTAATCAGCTGTCCGTCCGTGCATCCTCCCTGGGCGAGCTCTTCGATTGTCCGGCCCGCTGGGAAGCCAAACATATCCGCAGGCTGCGCCTGCCGCGTTCGGCCGCAGCACAGCTTGGCACAGCCGTCCATGCCGGGACTGCGCTCTTTGACCAGAGCCGCCTCGATGGCAATCCGCTTTCCGCCGACGAATGCGCCGGGGCCGTGGTGGATGCCCTGCAAAAGCCGTCAGAGGATGTGGATTGGGAAGACACCTCCGCCGCCGAAGTGGAACGCATGGCCCTGCCGCTGCATGGGCTGTATTGCCGCGAGATTGCGCCCCGCCAGGACTATGTGGCCGTGGAAGCCGCCTGCGAAAGCCTGACGTTCACGGACATCGGCCTGACGCTCACCGGCACTGTTGACCGTGTGCGCGCGACCCAGGACGGTCTGGGCATTGCCGACATCAAGACCGGCAAGACCGCCGTGGCTGCTGACGGCACTGTCAAAACGCAGGGCCACGCCGCGCAGCTTGCCGTCTATGAGATCCTTGCCGGGCATGCCATTGGCCGTCCCATTGATGCCCCGGCCCAGATCATCGGCCTGCAAGTCGCCAAAACGGACAAGGGCCGCAGGGCAGGGGTCGGCACGATCCAGACCGCCCGCGACGTCCTGCTGGACGACGGCGAAAGTCCCGGCCTTTTGCGCCATGCCGCCAACATGCTGCACAGAGGAGACTTTTACGGCAACCCGCGTTCGCAACTCTGTAACCCCAAGTATTGCCCGGCCTATGCCGGCTGCCGCTGGAGGAAGTGATATGAGCCAGACAACCCTGACCCGGATTCAGGAGGACACCGCACCGGCCGTGTCCGTGGGCTTCGACACGCTCAAGGGCTTTGAAGCCATGCAGCGCATGGCAAACCTGTTCAGCGCGTCCAGCATCGTCCCGGAAGTGTACCGCAGCAAGGGCGAGAAGGACTACACCAGCCGGGGAAACTGCGTCATCGCCCTGGACATGGCCCTGCGCATGGGCGCGAATCCGCTCATGGTCATGCAGAACCTGTATGTGGTGCATGGCCGCCCCGCATGGTCGGCGCAGTTCCTGATAGCCACGCTCAACCAGTCCGGCAAGTTTTCCGCCCTGCGCTACGAGTTCCAGGGCGAGGAAGGCCAGGACGAGTGGGGATGCCGCGCGGTTGCTACCGAACTGGCGACAAAGGAGCGGCTTGTGGGGCCGCGGATCACCATCGGCCTCGCCAAGAAAGAAGGCTGGTACAGCAAAAAAGACAAATTCGGCAAGGAAACGAGCAAGTGGCAGTCCATGCCGGAACTCATGCTGCGCTACCGCGCCGCCGCCTGGTTCGTCCGCGCCTATGCGCCGGAAATCGCAATGGGCCTCCAGACCGTCGAGGAAGCGCGCGACGCGGTTATCACCGTGGAGCCTGTCCACTCCGGCGAGACCATGACGCTGGATGACGTGCGGCCCACGCCAGGGACGGAAACTCCAGCTTGGGAAGAACCGGCCGCGCCGGAACCGCCGCAGGCTGCTCCTGCATCTGAATCCCCCAGGGCCGAATCGGAACGGAACAAGGCTTCCGGCAAGCGCGCCGCCCCTGTCTCCGGAAAGAAGGAGGCTGCCCCCGCCGAAAACGAGCCGTCCGCCGCTCCACAGCCGGCGCCGGAACCGAAGGCCGCTGCGACCGAACGCCAGTACCCCTGCCCCCGTAAGGACGGCGCTCTGGTGGAAGACGAGGATTGCTTCCACTGTCCCGAACGCGACGGATGCCCCGAGCGCTGAATCTTCCTCCCAACGCCGCGCCCGCCCGGCATAACAGGCGGGCAAAAATCATTCAATCATAAGGAGAACCAATGAACATCGATGATCTGACCATTGGCGAGGCAAAACTCTTCGGCAACGAATCGCCGTCCGTAAAAACCTCAACTCTGGACAACTTTGCCAACGGTCAAAATGTTGTCGTCCGCACCCTCTCTGCCGGCGTCTGGTGCGGTACGTTGACGTGCGCGTGCTTGACGTCAGGGAGATGCGTAACAAATCCGCTCCCGCCGCCGTGGAGACCCTGGCGAGATCCTAGCCGGGGTGGAGTGTAACGGGGTGTGTATCGAACCTTAGCACATGGGGCGCCATCCCCACATCTGGGTAGCCCGCCGGGCGGCGTTGTTGCCCGGCATCAATCTCTCCTCCCCTCTGACTTCCCGCGTCCCCGGACGCGGGGAGGATTGAGCGGAGGCGCGGACTAGACGGTAGTTGCGCGCGTAAAACCAGGTGGAATGTCGGTTCGTATCCGACCCGCGCCCCCGCTCTCAAATCCAGACGCGCAAAATGTATCGCCAAGTGATTGAAGGAGACCTCAGATGGCTATCTGCTACTGCCAAGACAAAAAATGCGAAAGGATATTCTCTGGGGAGGAAATCGTGGGGATCGACCTCTTTGCTCCCGATGCTCGACTTCCGTGCGGGCATAAACCCTCCCAGCTTGTTTTTTGCGCGAGCGCATTGCGAGACGACAAGGAAAAAGCTGCCAAATGGGAGGAACTGGAACCACGCCTCAATGCTATCCGAGATGAGGTGTGTGATATGTGCAGCGAAGATACCCCCTCCTGTGGACACAACCCATTCGGCAAAAAATGCCCGCGCTTTTGATGAGGTGTACAATGAATAACATCGACCTTTCCCCCGAAGCCCTGTCTCGCCTCAAGACGCTGGCGCAGAAGGCCACGCCGGGGCCATGGAAATCCGACGTCGATGGGTTCGGCGTCTATGTAGATTATGAGCCGGTCGTGGAACGTACCTATGGATACGGGTGTCGCAATGATTTTGTCTGTGACCTGAATGATGGCGAATATCATGAGTATGTAGACGAAAAGGAACAAGCCGCCACAGCCTCCTACATCGCCGCCCTGCACCCCGGCATGGTCCTTGCCATGTGCGAGGAGATTGAGCGGCTGCGGAACATGCGGCTGGATCAGGTAGCAGAGGTGGCTATCTCCCTGGCAACTGATGCGGTCAGTGCTGCCATGGGCGAAGATATAAAGCCGATCAAGCTCGGCACGGTATGCCCCTACTGCGGGTATGAATCAAAATCCATAGAGGATGCCAAGGCGCATGATGGCACATGCCCCAAGCACCCGGCAGTCATAAGGGCAGCGCGTCTCGAAAAAGAGGCGGACTGGCTGGCGCGGGAAATAAGCTCATGGGAACATGACCAGCTTGACGGCACGGACAAGCACATCCGGGAAGTACCGGAGCTACGCGAAGCCGCCCGCAAGGCCGTGGAGGAGAACAATGACTGAGCGTCCCATCCTTTTTTCCGACGGCATGGTGCGCGCCATCCTGTGCGGCCAGAAAACGCAGACGCGAAGGCCGGTGAAGCCACAGCCCGTCTGGCATCCAAACGCACGTCCTCCCCGTTGGGTATGGACGGGCTATGGACGCGAAGTCGCATGGGCTGATTACTTTGGCCCGCTTTTCATGCGGCAGTATTGCCCCATCGGCCAACCTGGCGACCGGCTATGGGTCAAGGAGACGTTTTACAAATACTATCCGAGCGAGGGCTGGCCTCGCCCCAAAGCGTTGTACCGTGCAGACGGCATTTCCCTCGAACCTGTGGACAGCGAGGGAATGCGCCAGCGCTGGACGCCCTCCATCCACATGCCCCGCGCACTCTCCCGCATCACGCTCGAAATCAACGACATCAACGTGGAGCGAGTGCAGGACATCAGTGAGAAAGACGCATGGGCCGAAGGAATGGAAGCTCTCGATGGGAGTTTCAACGAGTCCGCTCTTTGCGCCACGGCCAAACACTACGATTTGTGCGTTGAAGATACACGCTGCATCTATGCTCACCTCTGGGATTCCCTCTACGCCAAGCTCGGCCTGGGCTGGGACGCGAATCCCTGGGTCTGGGCCGTGGAGTTCGAGCGCGTGGAGGAGTAATGCAATCAATGATAGCCCCCCTCGAAAATAATGCAGTAATATCAATGGCTCGCAGCTTCAACACGAACACGGACAATTCCGCCGAATGGCTCACTCCCCCGGAAATCCTGCGGGCACTTGGGCCGTTCGATCTTGACCCTGCCGCCCCCGTCGTCCGGCCATGGGATATGGCCGCCCGGCACTACACCAAGCTCGACGACGGCATGGCGCAGCCGTGGGAGGGCCGCGTCTGGCTCAATCCGCCCTATGGGCGGGAGACGTTCCACTGGCTGGCCCGGTTGGCAGCGCATGGCAGTGGTCTCGCACTGATCTTCGCGCGCACGGAGACGCAGGGCTTCCATGAGCAGATATGGGCCAAGGCGCATGCCATCTTCTTTTTTCGTGGCCGTTTACGCTTCCATCGCGTTTCCGGCGAACGCGGAGGGACGGCCAATGCGCCGTCATGCCTGGTGGCGTATTCGCCGGAAGATAGCTCCCGGCTGTATCGGGCGCAAAAGGAAAGGGCACTCACGGGTGCTCTTATCAATTTGAGGTAAACATGAAATTCCCTTCCGAACACTACCCTACCCCCGGCGTTCAGCACACACGCTGTGTGCTCGCATTGACGGCGGTACAAGCCTGCCTCGAAGTATTTCGGCCAGCGGCAGACTGCGGCACAGCGCTCAAGCGGCAGTTGGGCAAGATCAGCCGGTGGATTGAGGCCTGCGCCCGGCAAACGCGCTCCAAAAAACTGTCCGCAGGGGCCAAGCGTGATCTGGACAAGAGGTTTCGCGTCCTCCAGGGGTACATGATTACAGAGGATATGCCGGACGAAACCCGTTTCCGTCGCTGGGCCGCCTTGATCTGGGCGGCCCTTACCTTTGTGGAGGATGCCTGCAACACCTGTCCGGTCTATACGCGCGGTCGCGGAAAAGAGCACTGGCGCTATCTGCGTCAGACGGTCAACACTCTGGCCGAAAAGTTGCGGGAGCTGGAACCCGGCATGGATGAGGACGGCACGGCTATCTATGAGGAGGCGGCATGACCGACAGACTTTTACGGCGCGCTGACATCGCGGCCATGCTGGGGACTTCCCCCGGTGTGGCCGCTTCCATTTTGGCGGAACGTGGCGTGCATCCCATTGATTTCGGCTTTGGCCGCAGCCGTGGGCCGCGTTGGCTGGAATCAGCGGTACGCCAGACGATGCTTGATATGCATCAGGCAGCTCAACCTAAAGTCAAAGAGAGACGCCCGGCCAAACAGACAAATGCGCCAGCCGTATCGCTCACCAACATGAGCATCAACGACATTTACCAATTGACCCAAGGACCATGCGTCCAGTAGCCTGTTGCCGGGCACATTTGGCGCATGATGGAGGAGACATCATGGCCATCCGGTACAGAAAGGGCCGCGCGTTGCCGTGGCAGTGCTACTGGAACAATCCGCTGACCAAAAAGCGGGAGTGCGCTAACTTCCTCACCGAGGAGGACGCCAAAAAGTACGATTCCCTCATCAAGCACCGCATTCGCTTTGAGAGGGAATCGTTCAAAAAGGAGGAAGAAGAGCCAGAGGAAAAACAGACCGTTCTTACCTTGGAGGGTGCATACCTGCTGTACCTCAAGCAAAAACAGTTTAGCAAGACAGGATTACAATGGCAAATGAAATGTATGCGTTATCCTTTGTTAAAAATAGGTATGAAACCTATCAATGAAGTATCACGCAAAGACATTGAAACTGTCATGTTAGATATGCTGCAATGGAATGTAAAGCCTGTAACCGTGCGTGAGTATCTTAAGGTACTGAGAACTGTCTTAAACTGGTGCAAGACTGAAATGTTTTGCGGACACATAGATTTCCCTAAATTGCCTCCGGCAAAATATGAAAAATTCATCCCGCCAACGCCGGAAGAAATACGGGAAATACTCAACAGTGCATCACCGCATATTAAGCGCGTTATTGTTATCGGTTCGCAACTTGGTGTACGCGTGGGAGAAAGCGAGCTATTGAGGCTAACATGGTCTGATGTAGACTTGGAACGCTGTGTTGTACGCGTCCATGGAGCGAAAAAGAACCCTAACGCGCCCTGGCGGGAAATACCTATCCGTCGTAGCCTGCTGCCAATTTTTCGTCAGTGGCAAGCAGAAGATGCCGCGCAAGGCATTATTTATCTTGTGCATTATAAGAACGGCCCTATCCGTAGGATTTGGCATGCGTGGCATAACACGTTACGCCGAGCAGGAATTATCCGCCGCATCCGTCCTTATGATCTGCGCCATGCTTTCGGCACTGAGCTGGTAGCAGCGGGGGTAGATGTGGGGACAGTGGCAAGCCTTATGGGGCACAGTAATCCGACAATGCTTTTAACGCACTATCAATACGTCATGGATAAACAAAAAAGAGCTGCGGTTGAATCACTCCCTGACGTGCCAATATGTGCCCAAAATGCATGTGCCCAAAGCGATGGGTATCAATAACTTGTGTAATTACACAATGATACAAGCGGTACAGATGGGCCATGCTGGCCCAGCGCCTGCCCGGCATTCTGCCGCCGCTTTCGTTTGAAGAGGCGCTGGAAGTCACCAAGGTTTACAGCGTGGCGGGCCATCTGCCGCCGGAAAGCGGGCTTGTTTCGGCGCGGCCGTTCCGCTCGCCGCACCATACCGTGTCGGATGTGGCCCTGGTGGGCGGCGGCAGGCAGCCGCGCCCGGGCGAGGTCAGCCTGGCCCATCGCGGCGTGCTCTTTCTTGACGAATTGCCGGAATACGGCAAAGCCGCTCTGGAGGCCCTGCGCCAGCCATTGGAAGACGGCGTGGTGACGGTGGCCCGCGCGGCGGGCAGCGTCACCTACCCGGCGGCCTGCATGCTGGTGGCGGCCATGAATCCCTGCCCCTGCGGCTATCAGGGCGACCCCGCGCATGCCTGCACCTGCCGGCCCGAACAACTGGCCCGCTACCGCAACAAACTTTCCGGCCCGCTGCTGGATCGCATTGATCTGCATGTGGAAGTGCCCGCCGTGCCGTATGCGGAGCTGCGCGCGGCAACGGGCGGCATCTCTTCGGCGCGGATGCGGCAACGGGTGCTGGCCGCGCGGGCCGTGCAGGCAGAGCGCTTTGCCGGGCTTGCCATCCGCTGCAATGCGGAACTTTGCGGCGGCCCGCTGGAGCGGCATTGCGCGCTGGATGCCGCCGGCCACAACCTGATGGAGGCGGCCATGCGCCGTCTTGGGCTTTCCGCGCGGGCATACACGCGCGTGCTGCGCCTGGCCCGCACCATTGCCGATCTGGCGGGTGACGAGCGCATCCGGCAGGAGCATCTGGCTGAGGCCGTGGCCCTGCGTGTGCTGGATCGCGGCGGCGCGGAGCGCTGACGCGCGTTTGCCCGCCATGCTGAAGCCCGGCGCGCGAGCGCAGCGCCCCGCGCCCGGACTGTCGCGCGTTTGCAGCTCGCGCCGCGCGGGGCTGCGGGTCAGGGGTTCTGGGCCAGAATCAGCTCCACTTCATCCACGCTGAGCCCGGCGTTGCGGGCGATCTGACGGCTGGAAAGGCCCTTGCGGCGGCCGTTGAGAATGATTTCACGCAAAAATTGCGGCGAGCGGCAGATGCCCTCGGCCTGCTCCAGCAGGCGGCGCAACTCTTGGGCGCGTTCCTCCAGCTTTTCGTCCAGGCTGCGCAGTTCGGCCTGACGCTGGGCGAAGGTGGCCACGATTTCCCGCTCCAGACGGGCGTTCATTTCAATGCGGGCCAGCAGATTTTCCTGATTGTCCTGCAGGGTGTTGAGCAGGCCCTCGGAGCGGCGCAGGCGCAGATAAAAGAAGAGCACCCCGCCCAGGATAAGCAGTTCCAGCAGGGAGAGGGCAATAATCAGCGTGAAAAAAAGCGTATCGTTCATACCTTGACGTTCAGCAGATTGCCCACCAGCGGCGAAGAGACGCGCGGCTCATCGCCTTCGGCCTCGCGCGGCGGCCTTCTGCGGCGACGGTTGCCGAAGCGCGCGCCGCCGCGCCCGTCGGGCGAGATATTGGGTTCTTCGGTTTTTTCCGTTTTTTCGATCTGTTGTTGTTCCTGTCGGGCCATTTCCGCGGCCAGAACGCGCGACATGGCCAGCGAGGCCTGGGGGGCCACGACGGCGGCATTGGCCAAAGGCGCGGCCAGCCCCGTCTGGGCGTAGAGCACGGCCATAGTGGCGTCAACGCTCATGGCGATTCCCCGGACGTTCTCTGGAACGCCCTCATTATTTGGACGACAACTTTCCCTTATTCATTCAGATAACTTTCAAGCAGAATATCTTCAATCTTGCCCTGGTTCAGATAATCGTTGAGCACGGGGATCAGATCCTGCTTGATGGCTGCGGCGTTTCTGGCGTCCATCAGATAGTCGCCGCTTTTGCTCCGCAGATAGTAGTAGATGGCGTCACGCAATGAGATCATTTTGTGATCCATCTCTTTGTCCAGGCCGTCCTGCTTGCTCAGGGTGGAAAATTTGCAGATCAGAAAGCGGGTTTCGCCCTTGGCGTCGACGCCGGGCACCAGAAACGGCGCAAATTCCTTGATATAATCGCTGTCGGCCCGCGTGGCGGGCTTGGAAGGCACCACAATGACTTCCGGCGCGGGAGGCGCGGGGGGGGGGGGCGGAGGCGTGCGCAGAAAAAACCACCAGACGGCCGCGCCCAGAATCAGCAGCAGGGCCGCGCCCGCGGCGGCAATGATGGTCAGTTTTTTCTTTTTGCTGTTGCCGGCCTGGGCGTCGTCAACTTCAGGCAGGGCGGGGGCGTCGTTCTCCCGCACGGCGGGGGCCTTCTCTTCCGGCATCTGCAGAAAGGGGGCGTCGTCCAGATCAAGTTCCACCTTGGTCTGGCCGGGGTCTGGCCCTGGGCGAACCTGCGTATCATCCCCGGGGGGAGTTTTGAGATCAGTTTCGTCTGCCACGAGCATGCTCCCGGATGGCCCGAAAAAACGCGGCGCTTCCCGCGCCGCCCCGCGGTCTGACCAGCCGCCGCCCTCACGTCGCCGCTCTGAATGCCGTCAGGCCGCGCCGTGAGGGGCCGGGGCGCCGGCCGGAAAAATGGCCCGTTTGCGCCAAGGCGGCCCGTGCGGCCCGGGCCGCGTTACGGAAAAATCTTGTCGATCTTCTGTTTCATGGTGTCGGCGGTGAAGGGCTTGACGATGTAATTGGACACCCTGGCCTGCACCGCTTCGATGATGTTTTCCTGCTGGGCCTCGGCCGTGACCATCAGAAAGGGAATATCCGCAAACTGCTCGCTGGCGCGCACCTTGCGCAGCAGTTCAATGCCGGTCATCTGGGGCATGTTCCAGTCGGAAACGATGAATTCGATCTTTTCACGGTTGAGTATTTCCCAGGCGGTGGTGCCGTCGTCGGCCTCCACCACATTGTTGAAGCCGAGCTGGCGCAGAATGTTGCGCACAATGCGGCGCATGGTGGAAAAGTCATCCACAATGAGAACGCGCATATTGGGATTGTAAGGCATGATGCATACTCCTTCGGTGATCCGGGCGAAGCGGCGAACACTGACGCGCGCATGCCGCGGTGCAGAGCCGTCTGGCCGTTTCCGCTACATTTCCGCAGAGTCGCCGTACAGGCTGACAAATTCCTTGCGCAGGCGGCCCAGGGCCTGCGAATGCAACTGTGAAACGCGCCCTTCGGTGATGCCCATGACTTCGGCCGTTTCACGCATATTTAATTCGTCGGTATAATATAGCGAGAGTACCAGCTTTTCTCTGGGCGTCAAGCGCTCTATCAGAGGCACCACGCGTTCCACGAGTTCGCGCATGGCCGTATTGTTGTATGGCGCGCCGCCGCTTTCCGGCCCTTCGCCGGCCAGAGTATCCTGAATGGCGTCCAGAGAGAGCCATAGCTGGTTCTGCAGGGCTTCCAGCCCCTGACGCACATCGCGCAGCTCCAGGCCGGTGATGTCCTGAAGCTCTTCTTCGGTGGCCTGGCGGCCCTGTTCATGCTCCACCTTGCGCAAAGCCTCGTCCAGCACGCGCACGCGCTGACGCAGGGAGCGGGGGAACCAGTCCAGCCGGCGCAGTTCGTCCAGCATGGCCCCCTTGATGCGGTTTTCCGCGTAGGTTTCAAAGCGAATGCCCAACTGCGGCCGGAATTTGCCCAGGGCTTCCATGAGCCCGAGAGTGCCGGAGCTGATCATTTCGCTCAGTTCCACGCTGCGGGGCAATTTGGCTTTGAGCCGTAATGCCAGAAAGCGTATCTTGGGCGCATAATGCCGAACCACATCCTCCTGTTCAGCCGAGGAGAAATTTTCCCAGGCCGTGGCGCCGGTTTCGAGCGCTTCCCAGGGGCTGGCCTGTTGTACCTGCGCTGTGCCGGTTTTCATGTGTCGTTCCTTTCCGGTTCGTGCCTCTTCTTCCTCCGGCATGCCCGCATGCCTGTAATGTTGCCGCCGCCCTCAGCCCGCCCGGGCGGACGACGGAGAAATGAACCTGTCAAAATTTATGCAAGTTCTGTTCCGTTAACGAAACAGCAATTTTTTCCAGAAAAATTTGATGTTGCCGTCCAGATTTTTCGGAACCTCCCAGGCGGCGATAGTTTGGGCCAGCTGCATTGTGGCCCTGGCGGCCGGGCTTTGGGGGTCGCTCTCGCAGAAGGGCAGTTGCCGCACCACGGCCTTGCGCACGCCCGTGTCGCGCGGAACCACGCCCACCAGATCCAGGGAGACGCCGCTGAGAAAATGGTCACAGGCCTGATGCAGGCGGATAAACATATCCCTGGCGGTGGTGATGTCCGGCGCCATATTGACGCAGACCTTGAAATGCTCCACTCCGTGGGTGAGCTTGAGCACCTTGATCAAGGCGTAGGCGTCGGTCAGCGAGGTGGGTTCGGGGGTGAGCACCACCAGGCGTTCCTGGGCGGCCATGTTGAAATAGAGCACATTGTCGCTGATGCCCGCGCCGGTATCCACAATAAGGTAATCCAGCTCGTCTTCCAGTTCGTCCACGGCTTCCAGCAGTTCCAGCTTCTGACCGGTGGAGAGGGTGAGCATTTCGCTCATGCCGGACGAGGCCGGGAGAATGTCAAAGCCGTATGGCGTGGGGAAGAGGATGTCCCGCAGGGACGCGCCTTCGTGGAAAAGGTGAAAGAGGTTCTTCTGCGGGGTCAGGCCCAGCAGCACGTCCACGTTGGCAAGACCCAGGTCGGCGTCGATCAGGGTCACCCGCTTGTTGAGCCGGGCCAGGCAGAGCGCCAGATTGACCGAAAGATTGGTTTTGCCGACGCCGCCCTTGCCGGAAGTGACGGAAAATACCAGTGGAAATGTGCCGCTCATCTGTCTGCTCCGCATTGTTTGTATGGGTCGGGCAAATATGTTTTGAATTTGCCCCGGCGGCTGCGGGAACAGCCGCCAGCCACGAAGACCGCGCAATTCGCTTGCCTTGTTAAGCGCCAAAGTGGACGCGTTTCAACTTCACCGTCACTGTAACACGCATGGGCTCTGAATCAGGGCGCTCAGGCCGCCTGGCCGGGAATCTGACGTTTGAAAATCAGCCGCCAGATCAGCGGTTCCGTGGCCGGGGCGAGGCTTTCCTTGAGTTCCGCGCCGAACGACAGCGCTGAAACCGGCAACCCGGCCACGCAGGCCACGTTGACGATGCTGCCGAAGCTCACGGCCTCGTCCAGCTTGGTCCAGACCAGACTGCCCGGCCCCCCGCTCCGATAGCGCTGCAAAAATTCCCGCGTCTGGAGGGCGCTGCAAAAAGGCGAAAGCGTCAAATGCGTGGCGGCCTCCTCCTTCAGACCAGACGCGTCCAGTCCCATTTCCGTCCGCCATTGGTCGAGATTTTGCCCGCGCGACAGGCCCGGCACATCCACAAACACGGCGCGCGCGTCCCTGGCGGCCGCCAGGGCGCGTTCCATGCCGGCTCTGTCGGAAGCTTCCAGATAGACGAAATTGGAAAGCTCGGCCCAGTGGCGCAGGGTCAGGCGGCCGTTGCCGCGCAGACAGTCGGCGTTGATAAAGGCGATGCGCGCCTCCGGTTCGCTCTTGCGCAGATGCAGGGCGAAGCGGAGCGCCGTGGTGGTTTTGCCGAAACCAAAAGGCCCCACCATCAGATGCAGGCGCTGGCTCCACTGCGCCGGGCCCCAGGCCTTGACCGGCACCATGCCGCACAGGCATTCCAGCACCGAAGCGCCAGGTTCGGCCAGCAGGCGCTTGTACAGATCCACGGCCACGGCGTCGGAAACGCCCTCCCGCTGCAGGTATTCCAGGGCCACGCGCTGCCGGGGGGTGAGGCGCTCCAGCTGTATGGCGGGCTTCATCAGGGCGAAAAGCTGATCCTTGATCTGCATCCACTCCTTATGCCATTCGCCCCAGCCGCTGGGCGCGCCCGAAGCGGCCTCACTCGTGGTCTGCCGCTCAAGCCCGGCGGTGATTTCATGCTGGACCACGCCGTTTCTGCGGTAGGTGCGGTTGCCCAGAATGACGGCCTCAGGGCCCATTTCAGCTTTGACCTGGGCAAGAACCTCTTGTGATGTGGCGCCGGTGAATGTTTTTACCTGCATGGTCCGTTCCTTTGCCGCGCGGCATGCCGCCGGTCGTCGCCGTCATGACGTTTGTCTGACGGCAAAAAGAATAATGCAAAATAAGGGCCAAAATAAAAACGCATTCCATCGCCAAGGCTGAAATGCGTTGCATGGATGGCCCACAGCCGTCAGGCCCGCGCGCGGGCATATGTTATGCCGGGCGCGCGGCGCTGTCCAGCGGCCATGCCGGCGCTTTTGCCAACGGGCCTGTTGTCGTGTATGGCAGAAGGCAAGGAGCGAACATGAACGAGCACATTCGTTTTGACCGTGACGCGCTTGAGCTGCATTTGCTGGATCAACGCCTGCTGCCCGAGGAAGAGGCTGATTTTGTCTGTCGAACGCCCACGGAGGTCATTACGGCGCTGCAAGACATGGTGGTGCGCGGCGCGCCCGCCATTGGCGTCACCGCCGCCTGGGGCTGCGCCCTGGCCGTGGCTGTGGCCGGTGACGGCGCGGGCTGGCAAGAGCGTCTGAGCGCCGCGCTGGAGGATATGGCGCGGGCCAGGCCCACGGCGGTCAATCTGCGCTGGGCCGTGGAGCGCATGCGCGCCCGCTGGCGCGCCGCCGGGAATGTGCGTCGCCCCGCCCTGCTGGAGCTTTTTTTGCGCGAGGCCCGAACCATGCAGGATGAGGATGTGGCCGTTTGCAAGGCTTTGGGAAGTTTCGGCGCGGCCTGTCTGGAAGACGGGGACACGGTGCTCACCCACTGCAATGCGGGCGCGCTGGCCACGGCGGGCTACGGCACGGCTCTGGGCGTGATTCGCGCGGCGGTGGAGCGGGGCAAGCGCATCCGCGTCATTGCCGACGAAACCCGGCCCTTTTTGCAGGGCGCGCGTCTCACGGCCTGGGAACTGCAACGGGACGGCATTCCGGTCAGTGTGGCCTGCGACAATGCCTGCGCCCTGCTGATGCAAAAGGGCCTCATCCAGCGCGTGGTGGTGGGCGCGGACCGCATCGCGGCCAACGGCGACGCGGCCAACAAGATCGGCACGTTCGGCGTGGCCCTGCTGGCGCGACATTTCGGCATTCCCTTTTATGTGGCCGCGCCGCTTTCGACCATTGACCCCCAGACCAGTGACGGCGCGGCCATTCCCATTGAGGAGCGCCCGACCGACGAAGTGACCCACATGGGCGGACGGCGCGTAACGCCCGCGGGTGTGCCGGTGTACAATTTTGCCTTTGACGTGACCCCGGCGGCGTTGATCAGCGGCATTGTCACCGAGGCGGGCGTGCTGCGGCCGCCGTACGGCCCGGCCATCAGGGCCGCTCTGGCGGGGGCGCGTCAGTGAAAGAGCTTGTCCTGCTGGTGGAGCCGGCCAGAGAGCCCGCCGCCCTCTCGCCGAAACAGGTCATAGCCCACTGGAGCGCCTGGGAAGCGCCGGAAGGCCGCATTTCCCTCTCCGCGCGCCTGCATGCCGATCTCGTGACCATCCGCGCCGAGCATATGGCCTGGGCCTATGATCTGGGCCGTCTGCCCGTGGGCCGCAAGGAAACGCAGGCCAGGCTCAAGGCCGGGGCAAGCCTGTCCATGTGGTGGTGCTCTCTGCTGTACGAGCGCCATCCCAAGATGACCCCCGGCCTCCACGTCATCTACAAATTGCGCGCCCTGGAACGCCTTATGGACGAGCAGGGCTTCACGGCTCTGCGTCTTTGCGGCGGCGACGGCGTCTTGCGCCGCAGCCTGGCGGATTTCTGCGCCGCTTCGGGCCGTCCGTTTGTGGCGTTTCATGAGCCGGGGCCGCGCATGGCGCGCGCGCAAAGCCTGCTGCGGCGGCTGTACAACGCCTGCCCCGCGCCTTTGCGCGCGGCGGCTCGCTACGCGCACTGGTGGTGGAGCGTCCGACGCGGGCTGCCCGGCCTTCGCAGGCGGGCGGACAGCCTGCCCGCGCCCGCCACAGGCCGGCGGGCCGCCACCATTGCCACCTATTTTCCCAATGTGGACATGCGGGCCGCCGCTGAAGGCCGTTTTCGCTCCCGCTACTGGGAGACGCTGCACGACGCGCTGAATGAGCGGGCGCGGCGCGAGGGGGGGCAGTTCGTGCACTGGCTGTTCATCCGTTTCCCCGCGCCCCAGCTCAGTTTCGCCCAATGCCGCGAGCTGCGCGACCGCTTTCGCGGGGAAGGTCTGGACGGTCTTTCCTTTCATTATCTGGAGGAATTTCTGCGCCATCGCGATCTCTGGGCGGCGCTGTGGCGCTATCTGCGCCTTTGCTGGAGCAGCCTGCGTCTGGAAAAACATGTGCGGCCGGCCTTTCATTTCGCCGGTTCACGGCTCAATTTCTGGGCCTGCGCCAAAGCGGACTGGGTTGAATCTTTCCGGGGCTGGCGCGGGCTGGAACGCTGCCTGCAGGATCGGGCCTTCCGTCGCTATGCGCGTTGGGCCGGGGCGCAGCGCTGGACGCTGTTCCCGCTGGAAAACTGCCCCTGGGAGCGCATGCTGACCCAGGCCATGCGCGAGGCGCACGGCCCGAACGGCGGGCCGGTGATCGGCGCGCAGCATTCCACCATCCGTCCCACGGATTTTCGCTATTTTGATGATCCGCGCACGTTCGGCGCGCGGGATTGCGCGCTCTTCCAGCCTGACGTCGTGCGGGGAAACGGCGGCTCCGCCTGCCGGCAATGGCTGGAGGCGGGCATGCCGCCCGAACGTCTGGGCGAAGTGGAGGCCCTGCGTTATCTCTACCTGGCCGGAGCGCCGGGGCGGAGCGAAAGCGCGACCGCCACGCCCGCCAGACGGCTGCTGGTTCTGACCAGTTTTTTCAGTGACGAAACCGAGGCGCATCTGGCCCTGCTGGCGCGCGCCGCGCATGCCGGGCTGCTGGACGGCTGGGAACTGGCAGTCAAGCCTCATCCCTATCTGCCGGTGGCCGAGCGGCTGCGCGCGCTTCTGGGGCGACGCATGCGCGATGTCCGCCTGGCGGATGGCCCCATTGCCGACGAGCTGCGGCCCGGCGTGCTGGTCTGGGCCTCCAATTCCACCACCGCGGCTCTGGACGCGGCGCTCAAGGGCCTGCCGGTCATGGTCATGCTGCCTGACGATGATTTTGACCTCTGCCCCATACAGGATGCGCCGGGGCTGTTGCGCACCGGCTCCCTGGAGGATGTGCGTCTGGCTTTGTCCACGGCCGCGCCGCTCAGGCTGCCCGCCGACTATCTGAACCTGGATGCGGCCCTGCCGCGCTGGCGGCGTCTGCTGGGCCTGTAGGCGGGCGGGGTCAGCCCGGCCATGTCGAAACGCGCAAGCGGCCGTTTTCTGCATGCGGCAATGAGCGGTTGCCTGCTTTCGGCGCCTCTTGGCCCGTCCTTCCGCGCAAGCGGAAGGACGGGCCGCATTTCTGTCGCTGGAGCCTATTCCGCGCTGACCGTGCCCACGGACTGAAGGCGGATGTCCGAGGGAATTTCCGCCTGTGAAATCACGGGAACCGTGGGCAGAAAGCGGGTGATCAGCTGCGCCAGATGGGGCCGGACAACGGGGCTGGCCAGAATGACGGGCTGGCCGTCGGTGTTCACGGCATTTTCCACGGCGGCGTTGATGTTTTGCATCAAACGCTGGGCCACCGCCGGATTGAGGGAAAGGAAGGCGGCGCCGTTGTCGGTCTGGCGAATGCTCTCCTGCACCATGCGCTCGGCGTTGCCGTTGAGGGTCAGCACGGGCAGCACGCCCTGACTGTCCAGATAGGGCCGCACAATGGAGCGGGAGAGTTTTTCGCGCACATATTCGGCCAGCATGTCCGGATTTTTGACGCTGCCGCCAAAGTCGCCCAGGGTTTCCACAATGGTCAGCATGTCGCGGATGCTGACGTTTTCGCGCACCAGCAGTTGCAGAACTTTCTGCACGCCGCCCAGAGAGATGGCACCGGGCACCAGGTCTTCCACGGCCTTGGGCGAATGCCTGGCCACGGTGTCCAGCAGGCCCTGGACGGCCTGACGGTCCAGAAAGTCGGCCAGATGGCGCTTGAACACTTCGGTCAGGTGGGTGGCAATGACCGTGGCCGGGTCCACCACCGTATAGCCTGCCAGCATGGCTTCCTCGCGCTGGCTGTCCGGAATCCAGAGCGCGGGCAGGTTGAAGGCGGGCTCGCGGGTTTCGATGCCGTTGATGCGCGTGGTCACGTTGCCGGGGTCCATGGCCAGGAAGTGATCCACCAGAATTTCCGCCGAGGCCACCTGATTGCCCTTGATCAGCAGAGAGTACTGGCCGGGTTTCAGTTGCAGGTTGTCGCGCAGGTGCAGGGAGGGAATGACCACGCCCATATCCAGAGCGAACTGCCGCCGGATGGAGCGAATGCGCGCCAGCAGGTTGCCGCTCTGTTCCTCGTCCACCAGGGGGATCAGGCCATAGCCCACTTCCAGTTCCAGGGTGTCCAGCGGCAGCAGGGCCTGCACTTCTTCGGGGGTGTCCGCCGTGGCCGGCGCTTTGCCCGAACTCTTGCCCTTGGCGTTCTTTTTGCCGCTCTTTTCCTCTTCTTCCTCGTTTCTGGCGCTCAGGCGCGACACCAGGAAAAGCAGGACGGAAAGCGCCATGAAGGGGATGGCGGGCAGGCCGGGCACCAGAGCGAAAATCAGCAGCACGGCGGAAACCATCTTCAGAGCGTGGCTGTTGAAGGTGAGCTGGGCCAGAAATTCCTCGCCCATCTTGGCTTCCGAGGCGGCGCGCGAAACCAGCAGGCCCGTGCCCGTGGAAACGATGATGGACGGAATGGTGGACACCAGACCGTCGCCGATGGTCAGCAGGGAATAGGTGGTCAGGGCGGTGTTCCAGTCCATGTCTTTCTGAACCACGCCGATGATGATGCCGCCGACAAGGTTGACCATGGTGATCAGCATGCCGGCGTTCACGTCGCCCGACACAAATTTGCACGCGCCGTCCATGGCGCCGTAAAAGTCGGCCTCTTTGCGCAGGGCGTGGCGGCGGTTGTTGGCCTCCTCCTCATCAATAAGCCCGGCGTTGAGGTCGGCCTCAATGGCCATCTGCTTGCCGGGCATGGCGTCCAGAGTGAAGCGCGCGGCCACCTCGGCGATGCGCGTGGTGCCCGAAGTGATGACGGTTTTGTTCAGAATGAACATGATCATGAAAATGACGCCGCCCACCACATAGCTGCCGCCCACCACAAATTCGCCGAACGAGCGGATGACGCTGCCCGCGGCTTCCGCGCCCATGTCGCCGTTGAGCAGAATCAGGCGGGTTGAAGCCACGTTCAGGGCCAGACGCAGCAGGGTGGTCACCAGCAGCAGGGAAGGAAAGATGGTGAACTCCAGCGGCGAGTTCATGAACATGGTGGTGACCAGCACCAGCAAGGAGATGGAAATGCTCACGCAGAGCATGATATCCAGAAAGAAGGTGGGCAGAGGCACCAGCATGACAAAAAGGATCACCACCACGCCTGCCGCCAGCATCAGTTCGCCGTGTTTGGAGAAACGGCTGTAATCCATTTGCGGAAGTCCGGTTGTCGCCATTTTTCTGACACCTCATTCTGTGCTGCGGGCGGGGCCGCCCTGGGGAAAATGTCTAGTTCTGCCGCGCGCCGGGCTTGAGTTTCCAGATGCTGGCCAGCAATGCGGCCACCGCCTTGTACAGCTCTTCGGGAATCATGTCGCCCACTTCCACCGCCTTATACAAAGCGCGTGCCAAGGGCACGTTTTCACGGATGGGCACATTGTGTTCGCGGGCCACGGCCTTGATTTTCTCCGCCAGATGGTCCGCGCCCTTGGCCAGCACCACCGGGGCGGCGGCCTCCTGCGCGTTGTAACGCAGGGCCACGGCGATATGGGTGGGGTTGGTCACCACCACGTCGGCCTTGGGCACATCCTGCATCATGCGTTTCATGACCACTTCCATCATTTTGCGGCGCTGCTGCCCCTTGACGACCGGGTCGCCGTCAGCCTGCTTGCGTTCGTCCTTCACTTCGTCCTTGGTCATTTTCATGCCTTCCTTGTAGGCATAGCGCGACTGCCAGACGTCAAAAGCCGTGATGGCCAGAATGGGCAGCAAGGCATAGTAGGCCAGCTTGAGGCCCATCTGGAGCATGTAGGCGGCCACGCCCTCGGCCGTGGCGTAATACATGGGCAGAAAATTCTGATATTCCTGATAGATAAGATAGCCTGGAATCAGGGAAAGAATAATGGAAAACAGCAGGCTCTTGATGGTGCGCAGAACCGTCTGGGGAGAAAACATCATCTGCTTCAACCCCTTGAGCACGTTGAAGCGCTGCCATTTGGGCTTGAAAATCTTGGTCGTCCAGAGCTTGCCCACCTGAATGCGCTGGGCCAGAGCCGCCAGAAAGGCCAGAAAAAGCAGGATGGGCAGAATGAGCACGCACAGTTCCAGGGTCAGCTCAATGCTCAGGCTATAGACATTTTGGGGGTTGGGGTCAAATTCCCAGGAATGGGTCAGAAAGCGCCGGAAAAGGCCCTTGATGCCCTCGGACATGGGGCCCAGCCAGACATAGAGGGCGATGAGCCCGCCCGTGAGGCTGACGGCTTTGCCCAGTTCCTGGGATTTGGGGACGTTGCCTTCCTGACGCTGTTTGTTTCTGCGTTTCGGGGTGGCTTCTTCCGTTCTGCTGGGGTCTTGCTGTTTGCCGAACATAAGGCTTGCCCTCGGCGCTTTCCGCTGTTGCGATTTTGGCGATCAGCGGGAAGGCAGCAAAAAGCGTGCCCCTTTTGTGTTGCCTGTGTTTCGGCCGCGGGCCCTGCCCTCCGGCGCGGCGTCAAAAGCCGGGCCGCGTCAGCTTTCGCCGCCCGTGTCGTCCCCCCACCACCATTGGGCGCGGCGGCAGAGCAGGTCAATATCGCCGGCGGCGGCCAGATTGAGCATCTGGCGGTACTGGCGCACGGCTTCGTGGCTGTGCGGGTTGGCCTCGAACAGACCGGCGAAGAGCCGGGCATCCTCGGTAAGCATTTTGCGCGCCGCGTTCTGGCGTCGGCGGAACGAGGGCGTGAGGAAGGGCAGCAGATCCTCCTGCCCGGCCAGCAGGGCGAAGTAGGCCAGGTTGGTGATGAAATTCATGTTCTGAATGCGGGCCATGGCCTGGTCGTGCTTTTCAGCCGTGGTGCGGAAGGTGCGGCAGCCCAGGGCGGTAAAAAAGCCCTCGGTCAGACGCAGATGCTCTTCCGTGGCGTTATGGCCGGGGGTCACGGCCACAGGCAGATCCGCCTCCTGGCCGGGGTTGGGACCGAACAGGGGGTGGGCGCCCACCACCGGGCCGGGCCAGGCTTTTTCCATCTGGCGCAGGGGTTGCTCCTTGACGGAAGTGATGTCGGCCAGCACCGCCGTGGGCGGCAGATGCGGGCTTACCCGCCGCGCAACCTCGCCGAACACGGCGGCGGGCACGCAGAGCAGGGCCAGCTCCGCATTCAGGCAGGCCGCGTCCAGACATTCCGGGGTCAGGGGCTGATCCGCCCCGGCCACCGTCAGGCCGGCGGCGGCGGCTCTGGCGCACAGCATGGCCCCCATGCGCCCGCCCGCGCCGATCAGCGCGGTTTTGGCGGGCACGCGGGAAGAATGGGAAAGGGCGTTCATTGCAGGCGGCTCCAGACTTCCCAGAATTGCGGGAAGGATTTGCGCACCACCATGGGGTCGTCCAGGCGGGTCTCCATGCGCAGGCCGGGTTCCTGCAGGGCCAGCAGCGCCAGGGACATGGCCATGCGGTGGTCATTGTGCGCGCAGAGGTTCAGCCCTTCGGGCAGACGCGGCGCGTTTTGCCTGCCGCAGCCGCGCCCGGCCAGGCCGCTGACCAGCATGCCGTCCGAAAGCTGATCCACGGTGACGCCGGTTTTGGCCAGTTCTTCGGCCGGGGCGCTGATCCGGTTCGATTCCTTCACGCGCAGATGGGCCACATTGCTGATGCGCGTCGAGCCCTGGGCAAAGGCGGCCAGCACCGCCACCGTGGGAACCAGATCCGGGCAGGAGCCCATATCCAGAGCCACGCCGTGCAGGGCCGAGGGGTACACTGTGACGGCTTCGGCATCCGCCTCCACGCGCGCGCCCATCTTGCGAAGGATGTCCAGCATGGCCCGGTCTCCCTGAAGGGAGTCAGCCCGCAGGCCCTCCACGCGCACGGGGCGGCGGCCCAGCGCTCCGGCGGCCAGAAAGTAGGACGCGCCGGACCAGTCGCCCTCCACCGTATAGTCGCCGCTTTGGTACGCGCCGGGCCGCACCTGAATGCGCAGGCAGGCGGGGCGGGCTTCATCCAGGTCGCGCCAGGCCCCTTCCGGCAGGGGATGCCAGGGGGCCTCCGCATGTTTGCGCGTCTCCACGCCGAAGTGGACGCCAAAATCCGTCAGGCATTGCAGGGTCAGACCCACATAGGGCCAGGACACGGCCTTGCGCCCGGCCAGCTCCACGCAAAGCGGCGCGGGGCAGAGCGGCGCGGCCAGCAACAGGCCGGAGAAATACTGGCTGGAAACATCCATGCCCAGCCGGAGCACGCCGCCGTCTCCGGCCAGGGCCGGGTTCAGGCCGTGGGCCTGAAGCCGCAGGGGCGGGCAGCCCGGCGCGCCCTCAAAGACCACGCCCGCGCCCAGTGTGGTCAGGGCTTCGGCGAGTTCGCCGATGGGGCGCTCATGCATGCGCTCCGCGCCATGAATGCGGAACAGGCCCTCCCCGGCGGCCAGCACGGCCGTGAGCAGGCGGCAGGTTGTGCCGGATTCGCGCACGTCGCAGGACAGGGGCCGCCCCTGACCGCCGCGCGGCGCGCCGCCGAGGCCGTGAACCCGCCAGGCGCCGGCCCCGTCGCGGGAGGTTTCCAGCGGTTCCAGGCGCGCGCCCGCGCTTGCGAGGATGGCCCTGGTGCACTCCAGGTCCGCGCTTTCCAGAACATGGCGCACTGTGGATGCGCCCCCGGCCAGGGCCGCGCCGATCAGATAGCGGTGGGACAGGGATTTGGAAGGCGGGGCTGTAACCGTGACCGCCGAAGTGTGTTCTGTGTTCTGAAGCATGGTCTTATATCCCTTGTTCGTCGGAGGCGTCGTCCCCGCTGAGGCCCATGCGGTCCAGTTGCGGGCCGGTGGGATAGCTGCCCAGAATGCGAAAACTGGTGCAGACATTGCGCAACTGTTCCAGCAATGCCGCGTAGCGCGGGTTTTCCAGATTGCTTTCCACATCCGCGAAGAAGACGTAACGCCAGCACTGGCCGCGCAGGGGGCGGGATTCGAGCTTGCGCATGTTGATGTCGTGCCCGGCCAGCAGGTCCAGCACTGCGGAAAGAGCGCCGGCCTTGTCCGGCAGGGTGAAGAGCAGGGATGTCTTGTCCGCGCCGTTGTGCCCGCCGGGCGTGGGCCGGGGCTCAGCGCCGCGGGGGGGCTGGGCCGATTTGGGGCCAATGATCACAAAGCGCGTCCAGTTGCCGCTTTCGTCTTCAATGCGCCGGGCCAGCATGCCCAGACCGAGCATGTCGGCCAGCTTGCCGTGGCCGATGGCCGCCGCGTCCGGCTGAACGGCGGCGCGCTGGGCCGCCGCCGCCGTGGACTCCACGGGAATCAGGGCCGCGCCGGGCAGGCGCGTGCGCAGCCAGCCGCCGCACTGGGCCAGGGGCTGCGGGTGGGAATACACCGTGCGCACGGCGGCCAGGGAGGACGCGTTGCTCAACAGGCAGTGCGAAATGCGCGAAAAAAGTTCGGCCTGAATGAAGACCTCGTGCTTGAGAAAAAGATCAAAACTCACGCCCACCGTACCTTGGAGGGAGTTTTCCAGAGGCACCACGCCCAGTTCGCACTGGCCGGAACAGACCTCTTCAAAAATCTGGGCGATGTCTCCGCAGGGGTGAAAGCTGGCCGCATGGCCGAGATACTCCACACCCGCGAAATAGGAAAAGGTGCCTTCCGGGCCGAGATAGGCCACGTTCTGCGGTCGTTGCAGGGCGCGCGAGGAGGAAAATATCTCGCGCCAGATGGCCCTGAGGTGTTCTTCCGGCAGGGGGCCGGGGTTTTGGGCGGCCAGGCCGTCCAGCACCTCGCGCTCACGCATGGGCTTGAAGATGATGCCTGGCTCCGTGGCCTTGATGCGCCCCACCTCCACGCTCAGTTCCGCGCGACGGTTGAAAAGGCGAAGCAGCTCCTGATCCACCGTGTCGATTTCTCCGCGGATGGCGGCCAGACGTTGCGAACCGCCCGCGGCCCTGCCCGCCCGCGCGCTGTCCTGCCGATCCCGGCCCTGGGGCCAGTGTGATTTGGCGTCGTCCATGCCCTAAACCTCCTGGATTTCTTCGCGCACACGCATGCCGAAATGGCGTCCCGCCTCGTCGACGCGGCAGAGCACCGTATCGCCGGGCTTGAGGCCCACCACGCTCAGCGGCGTGCCGTCCGGCGCGGTCAGCCGGATGGTTTCGGCGTTCTGAAGGAAAACCGCGCCCGTTTTGGGGCCGTCTTCGCTCTCCACCCGGGCCTCGATCAGCAGCATGGGACGCACTTCTATCTTGACGCGGCCCAGCGTGGCCACGCCGGTTTCGCCGTCCGCGCCCACGATGAGTACCTCCTGCCCGGCGCGCAGCTCGCCCAGATAGGTGGTTCTGTCGCGGGGCAGGCGCGTGTAGGCGTGCACGGCCCCGGCGTTGACCCGGAAGGGCCGAGCGGCCACATATTCATTGTGCTCGGTTTCGGCGTGCACCAGAAAGGTGAAGGCGCTGGAATTGCCCACCAGCATGCCCTGGCCCCGGCGCAGCAGCGAGAGCGTGTCGGCGCAGACGCGGTGCCCCAGACCCACAGGCTCCACACGGGTGATCACGCCGGGGAGCAGATGCTCGCGCCCCTGGGAGAGCTTGCACTGGGCCACGATGGCCTTGAGTTCGCCCACGGCTTCGGGCAGAACCACAATGCCGTCCACGCCGCGTTCGAGAATCCCGGCGGCCAGGCGGGCTTCATCCAGAGTTCCGGCCTCGGCCAGCACAGCGTCGCTCTGGGCCAGCAGGTTCTCCACCGGAATGACCTCCCAGCCGCGGGCCAGGGCCACGCGCTCGCCGTTCTTGAGGCGGGCCAGCGCGGCTTCCTCGTCGGCCTTGGCCGTGAGCGCCGCCACGGCCACATCCTCGTCGGCCCAGACCGGGCAACGCGAGAGCCCGGCCACCTGCTCCACCCGCGCGCGCGGCACAATCACGCCATCCACGCCCGATTCCAGCGCCAGAGTGACCTGACCCTTGTCAAAGGGAACGCAACGAAAATAGATGCGGGACATGGCCTTACTCTCCCACAATCAGCATGGCCTGATCAACGGAAGCGCCCTCGTGCACGATGCCGCGCAGGGCCTTTACCAGAGCGACGCGGTTGGGGTGCTGGAAGACGTTGCGGCCCACGGAAATGCCCGCGCCGCCCGCCTTGAGGGAGTCATGAACCATTTCCAGAATCTGACGGGTGGACTCCATGCGCTCGCCGCCCGCGATGACCACAGGCACGCAACAGGCCGACACCACATCGGAGAAGCTTTCAATGTCGCCGGTGTAGGGCACTTTCACGATATCCGCGCCCAGCTCCACGCCCACGCGGGCGCAATGGGCCACCACGGCGGGATCATAGCCGTTTTTCACCTGCGGGCCGCGCGCGTAGACCATGGCCAGCAGGGGCATATGCCAGTTGTCGCAGGCTTCGGCCACCCGGCCCAGATCGGCCAGCATCAGGCGTTCGTTGGGGTCGCCCAGGTTGATGTGCACGGAAACGCAGTCCGCGCCGTGCTTGATGCCTTCCTCCACCGTGCCCACCAGGGTTTTGGTGTTGCCGCAGGGCGAAAGGGCCGTGGAAGCGGAAAGATGCACGATAAGGCCCACATCCTTGCCCGCGTTGCGGTGGGAACAACGCACCAGGCCCTTGTGCATGAGCACCGCGTCCGCGCCGCCCTCGGCCATGTCGTTGACGGTTTCGCGCATGTCCACCAGACCTTCCACAGCGCCAAGGGTGACGCCGTGATCCATGGGCACAATGATGGTGCGGCCGTTTTCGCGGTTGAAGATGCGTTCCAGACGGACTTTTTTGCCGAGGTACATGGTGAACTCCTTTTGGGTTGCTGCCTGATCCAGTTGCAGCCAATCCGCATGCGGCCGAAACGAAAAAAGGGCCGCCGGCGGTATGCCTGCGGCCCTTTGAACTTGCGGACAACGAACGTCAGCGAAGTTCCCGACCACAGGCTTCGGTAAAGTACGCAAAAAAATACCAGCTGAAGCCGGCGGCGCACATGGAAGCGGTGGCGGGAACAAAGTGAAACATGACGTTGATACTCCGTATTGAAAATATTGAGTAGCGCCAGCCCCGGCGGATGTCAACAAAAAATTTGCGGAAATTTTCTCATCCCGCGGAATTTGAAAAAAAAAAGCCCGCCGCGGCCTTTCACATGGTCAGGCTGTCGCTTCCTGCGGGGAGCGGGGGCGGGGTTTGCGCGTTTCCAGGCGCTGGCGCACAAAGTCCGCGGGCTTGACGCCCGCGGGCACGGCGCTGAGGGGAAATTCCGCGCGGGCCAGGCCCCGGTGCCCTCCGGCGACGCCCACGTCATGAAAGCAGCCGTCCGCCAGGCGGCCGATATGGCGGCCGCCGTCGCCGCGAAAGATGACAATGACGGTTTTATCCAGCACGCCGCTCACGGCAATCCACCTGAGGCCGTGCACCTTGGTGAAAAAATCGGCCACAGCCACCAGCAGGTCGGCGCTGTTGACCTCGCCGAGGGCCGCATGCGCCCCGCCGCCCCGGCAGTCGGCCAGAGAGCGGAAAGCGCGTGAAAAGAGCGGCAGCCACGCGCGCAGGTACTCGCTGCGGCTGATACGGCGCAAAAGCCCTGTGTCCGCATGGCGGAAAAGCCACTGGTAGGCGCGCAGATCCTCTTCGCCGCCGGAACGCTCGAATGTCGCGGTGTCCGTGCGGATGCCGTACAGCAGCGCCGTCGCCAGCAGCGAGGCGGGCCGCACGCGCAGGGCCTGGAGCAGGCGGGTCAGTATGCTGCTGGTCGCGCCCACGCCGGGGCGGATATGGCAGAAAGCCCCTTCGGTGAGGGATGCCGCCAGGTCCGTGGGCGGATGGTGGTCAATGACGCAGCCAAAGCGCAAGCCCGCGAAAGCCCGGTTGTGCGAAGGCTGCGAGTCCACCATGGCAAAGTGGTCGTAGGCGGCCGCCTTTTCCGGCTGCCAGGGTCTGGCCGGAATGCGCAGATAGCGGATCATGGCCAGGTTGTCCGGCCGGGTCACCTCGTTGATGCGCATGATGTCCACGCTGTGCACCTTATGCAGCATGAGCCGTTTGAGCGCCACAGCCGAAGCCAGGGCGTCCGGGTCGGCGTTGATGACAATGCACCAGCGTTCATTCCTGTCCAGATTTTGCCGCCATTGCTTGAAATCGGCGATATATTCGGCATTGGGCGGCATGCCCCCTCCTTCTCTCTTGCCCCGTCGGGGCGGCTATGCCTGCGCGTCGGCGGCGCGGGCCAGCGCCGCCAGCGCCGCCAGCGAAACCGCCACGCCCGGCCAGTGAAAAATCTCCGCCAGATGCACGGCGGAGCGCGGCAGCCGGGCCATGATGGCGGTTGCCGTGCGGCGTTGCGACGGGGTGAACCGCGTCAGCGGAAGATGTTCATCCCGCCTGCCGGGAGCGCTCCAGTGAACCAGAGCCGCCGTTTCCGGCAATGCGGAATCCAGAAGCCGCTTCTGAGCGTAGCCCAGGAGATGCCCCACGTCCAGACAGAGCCCCAGCCCGTGGTCGGATAAAAAACTCTCGCCCAATTCCAGCACGTCGCAGGAATCCACATTTTCCAGCAGCAGCGGCACAGGGCTGCGCGCCTGCCAGCGTGAGGCGAAGGCGCGCAGCAGGGCGCGCTTGCGGGCCGGCGCGCCCTCAGGCGGATGCAGCACGGCCAGGCCCGGCTTCAGGCGAACCGCCTTGGCGCAGACGGCCAGGGCCAGATCGACCGCCGCCCCGGGCGTCGCGGCATGGCCGGTCGGCCAGGGCAGATCCACTGGCAGATGCACATGACAGCGCAACGGCAGGTCGGCCAGAGCCGGCGCAATGTCCTTTTCGTCATAGGCCAGACAGGGTCGGGCCTCGAAAAGACAGAGAGCCGTTTCATCCACCTTGCCGCTGAGAAAACGCATGTTTTCGGCCAGCGTGCCGGGCAGCACAAAGGAGGGCGCGGCCAGACGGCCCGCCAGGGGATGGCGGGGGGTCTCACCGGTCGGGGCGCTCACGGGCGGGCTCCGGACGGGAGCGTATGCGCCATGGCCGCCGCTTCGCGCCGCAGGTTTGCGGTCAGGCGGGCCAGACGCGGGCTGTCCAGCCGTTGCCCGTCGGCTTCGTCCGCCGCCGGGCGCAGGGCCGTGTACAGGCGCGCGGCCAGGGCCGCCCAGGGGGCCTTTTGCTGTTCCCCGCCCCTGCTGTCCGGCGGCGGGTGGTGGCGGAGTTTCTGATCCAGAAAATCGTTGGCGAAAATGTCCAGCTCCGCCGTGTTTACCGGCAGGCGCAGAAAGCGCCCCAGGCGGCGCAGCTGACGGTCGGGCTCGCGCAGCAGCAGGTCGTAGTCCGTCAGCAGGCGCGGCAGGCCCGCGCTGCCTTCCAGAATGTCCAGCATATGCGTCAGCCAGAGTCTATGGCCGCTTTCCGGCTCCAGATGATCCCGCTGGAGGAGGGAAAGGCCCACGCTTTCAGGATGCCGCAGGCTGACGGCGCAGTGCGCGCGCAGCCCCGATGCGGCCAGCACGGGCCGCCAGAAGGGCAGCAGACGGCTCATGCGCGGGTCTTTAAGGCCCAGAACCGCATGGTCGGCGCTTTTGGCGCACAGCATATCCAGGGCCGCCACGCCGACCGGGCCGGTCGCCAGAGCGCGCAGCGTCCGCGCATCCGGCGATTCCTGGCTCTGCCAGGTCAGATTCAGCCGGGCCAGCATGGCCTTGTTGAAGGCGTAAAGCCCGGCGTCTTCAAAAAAGCCCTTGGGGTTGCAGGGGTGCGCGGGCAACAGATCATTGCCCAGCGCAACCCCCAGAACCCGCAGGCCCCTGGCCAGGGCGCTGGTGCCGCTGCGGTGCATGCCCAGCACCAGTACAAGACGAGCGGCGGCATTCATGCTTTTTTTCTACAGCAGGCGTTG
The DNA here is from genome assembly GCF_050313595.1 of Desulfovibrio sp. SGI.169. Taxonomy (NCBI): domain Bacteria; kingdom Pseudomonadati; phylum Thermodesulfobacteriota; class Desulfovibrionia; order Desulfovibrionales; family Desulfovibrionaceae; genus Desulfovibrio; species Desulfovibrio sp. SGI.169. The sequence goes on from NZ_JBNPLS010000010.1 coordinate 55,682, forward strand.
CGTGGCCCAGCCGTGGGCTTGCGCCGCCTCTTCGGTTTTGGGGCCGCCCAGCACGCAGACGGCGCCCTGGCGCGCGGCCTCGGCCAGCACCTCGGCAAACTGCGCGAAGTGCCGCGCCGTGGCGCCCAGCATTTCCTCGCGCATCTGCTGGCGGATTTCGTCCGTGTCGCCTGTCAGCCAGCGCGCCAGAGACTGGGCCCCCCTGGCGTCGGGCAGCAGGTAACTGTCCAGATCGCCCACCGCGCCCACAATGGCCTGGGTCAACTGGGCCTTGTCAGGCTTGAAGCCGCGCAGAAAATCGGCCATGCCGTCGTATGCGGCCAGGGTCTGATCCACATTGGGGTCGCGGTAGGAGGCGCAGACCAGGGAGCCGCCCAGGTGGTCCAGCATGCAGAAGGCCCCGTAGGCCCCGCCGCGCACGCGCACCCGCTCCCACAGATAGCCCATGCGCAGGCAGCGCAGAATAACGCTGGCCGAGCCGTGGTAGACATAGCCCTGATCATAAATATTGGCGGCCTTGCCCACATAGTTGATCTGGGCCGGAGCCACAAAGGCTTCAGCCGGGGGCAGGTCGCGCATGGGCGGGGTATCCCGGTTTTCGCGGGTGCCGACGGGCTGGGGCGGCAGGGCCGCCAGCAGGGCGCGGGCCTTGTCCTGAGCCAGGGCCAGACCCCCGGCCTCGGCCGTGCAGTCGAAAACCGCGCCGGAGCTGACCACGATCAGCCCGCGCAATGCCTCCAGATCAGCCAGCAGGTCTTCCGGCGAAGTGTCCAGTTGTTCCAGCAGGCCGCGCAGCGAGGCCAGATAGCTCAGGCCGCCGGTGCGCTCGGCCAGAGCGCCCGCGCCGGTGAAGCGGGCGCGCAGCCGCGTGCTCACCGCCGTATGCCCGGCGGCCTGCAGGCCGTGCTCCAGCCGGGCCTTGCCCTCCAGCAGCATTTGTCTGAGACGCTCGCGGGCCACAGCCGGGTCACGCAGGGGCTCCAGCAGAATTTCATGAAAGATGTCGAAAAGGTCTGGAATCTTGTCATACACCGCCTTGCCCGTCAGGCTCAGATAGCTGATGGTGCGGCGCTCCCTGGTGACGCCCAGCAGGGTGTCGGCCCCCACGCCGCCGGTCTTGGCCGCCATGTGCGCGCCCAGGGCCGTAAAGTCGCGCCGCGCCGTGCCCAGCTCGGTGAGGGAGCGGGCGAAAAGCGGCAGCAGGGGCGTCAGGCGCTCGGGCAGACCCGCCAGGGGCAGCAGCAATGTGGCGTAGGCAATGCCCCGGGTGGGCAGTTCATGACTCAGGCAGGTTGCCGGCAGGCGCGATTCGGAGCGGGGGATGGGCGCGTTGCGGCGGGGCAGATCCTGCAGGCCCAGCGCCGGGATGCTGGCCAGGGCCTCCGGACTGTCCGGCGTGGTCTGGGCCTTTTGCAGACGGCGGGTTTCCTCCGCCAGGGCGGCGCGCCGTTCCGGCCCGGCTTCAGCCCGCAGGGCGGCCAGCCGGGCGGCCTCGGCCTCGTCGCGCGCCCTGCCCAGATTCACATCGGGCAGCAGAACCACCGTGGCCCGGTGCGCGTTGTCCAGAAACCACTGGCGGATGGCCTGCTCAAAAACTTTTTCGCCCCGCGCCAGACGCTCCTTGATGTCTCTGAGCGGCGCCTCCCAGGCCAGCGGGGCCAGGGGGTCGCCGTCATACAGCCAGGTGGACAACGCCTGGATCATGGCCGCCAGCCCGCGCGGGAAGCGCCCGGAATTGTTTTCGCGGTAGGCAAATTCCACACTGTTCACCGCCGCTTCCACGGCCGCCGGCTCAATGCCTTCCTCGGCCAGGCGGGCCAGCACGTCGAAAATCAGCAGTTCGGCCCGCTGCACGTCGCCGGGGGCCACGCCCTTGAGACCTGTGGAGTAGTACATCTGGCGCAGATCCGTCTCCAGCCCGCAACCCGTGGTGTCCTCGCCCAGGCCGGAGCCGATCAGGGCCTTGCGCAGCGGCGAACCGGGCAGGCCCTCCAGAATGTGTTCCAGCATTTCCATGAGCAGGGCCTGATGCACGTCGCCGCGTTCGCCCAGCAGCCAGTTGACCGTGAACAGGGCGCGCTTTTCGCCTTCGGCCGCCGCGTAGGGGGCCTCAATCTGGCGCGGCACGTCCCGGCGCGGCTGAAGGGGCACGGCGGAATCCGCGGGCCGGGCCGCGTAGCCTTGCAGGGCCGCGTCCAGCAGGCGCAGGCGCTCGTCTTCCGGGTCATCGCCCCAGAAGAAAAAGCGGGCGTTGCTCGGATGGTAATAGCGGCTGTGAAAGTCGCGAAAGGCCTGATAAGTCAGGTCGGGAATGCGCTCGGGGTTGCCGCCCGAGTCCAGGCTGTACAGCGTGTCCGGGAACAGGGCCTGCTGGCTCTGCTCGGCCAGCACGGAGTCGGGCGAGGAGTACACGCCCTTCATTTCATTGTAGACCACTCCTTTGTAGCTCCAGGGGCCGTCGGCGCTTTCGGCCTCCACATGCCAGCCCTCCTGGCGGAAGATGTCCTCGCTGATGCGCGGGTGAAAGACAGCGTCGATATAGACGTCAATGAGATTGTAAAAATCGCGCAGATTGGCGCTGGCCACCGGATAGCAGGTTTTGTCCGGAAAGGTGAAGGCGTTGAGAAAGGTTTGCAGGGAACCCTTGAGCAGTTCCACAAACGGTTCCTTGACCGGGTATTTCTCGGAGCCGCAGAGCACCGAATGTTCCAGAATGTGGGCCACGCCTGTGGAATCAGTGGGCGGCGTGCGAAAGCTCACGCCGAAGCACTTGTTTTCGTCCGCATTGGCGATGGAGAGCAGTTGCGCGCCCGTGGCCCTGTGCCGCCAGAGGCGCGCCGTGCCGCCCACTTCCGCCATGTTCCGTTCTGTGAGCGGGGTGAAGCCGTGTCTATCCATGTATGGGTGTCCTTGTGCTTGAGTTCATTGCGGGGGCCGCAAGCCGGCAAGCTCACTATAGGGATGGAACACGGCTTTGAAAAGGGGCCGGGCTTCATTCGCCGCCGCGGCGAGGCGCTTGCCATCTTTACTGCTTTGAGCTATAGAAGCCGTTCCATTACGCACACTCCGGCGATTCTCGGGGTGCCCGTTCCGCGAACGCGCGTCGCGTCCGGCCTGCGGCGGGTAAAGAGAGTCACGCCACCGGGGTGGAGGAAACAAACCCATTGGAGGATCACAATGGCTTACGTCAGCATGAAGCAGATGCTGGAAACCGGCGTGCACTTCGGGCACCAGACCCGGCGCTGGAACCCCAAAATGCGTCCGTACATCTTCGGGGCGCGCAACGGCATTCACATCATCGACCTGCAGCAGACCGTGAAGCTCTTCCGTGTGGCTTACGACAAGGTGGTGGACACCGTGGCCAAGGGCGGCAAGGTGCTCTTTATCGGCACCAAGCGGCAGGCGCAGGAGGCCGTGGCCGCCGAGGCCGGTCGCGCCAACCAGTTTCATGTGACCAACCGCTGGATGGGCGGCACCCTGACCAACTTCGTGACCATCCAGAAAAGCGTGGAGCGCCTCAAGAAGCTGGAAGCCATGTTCGCCGACGGCAGCATCAACCGCTACCAGAAAAAGGAAATCCTGCTGCTGGAACGCGAAATGAAAAAGCTGGAGGAAACCCTGGGCGGCATCAAAAACATGGATCGCCTGCCCCAGCTGGCCTTCATCATCGACCCCAACCGTGAAGACATCGCGGTGAAGGAATGCCGCAAGCTGGGCATCCCCATCGTGGCCGTCACGGACACCAATTGCGACCCTGACCTCATCGACTACATTATTCCCGGCAATGACGACGCCATCCGCGCCATCAAGCTTTTTGTGGCCGCCTTCTCCGAAGCCTGCCAGGAAGGCGAAGCCATGAGCAAGGATCACAAGGACGCCGCCAACGCCGAAGAGGCCATGCAAAAAGCCGCCGAAAGCGCTTCGGAAGCCGACGCCGCGCCCGCGCAGGAGGCCGCTCCCGCCCAGTAAGAGCGGAGCGCTATTTCACGATTTCGGGGCAGCGCGATCTCAGGGGTCTGCGCTGCCCTTCTTGAAAGTTTTTATGCAGCAACTCCGGCGCATTGGCCGGACGCATCTGGAGACGACAATGGCAATCAGCGCTCAAATGGTCAAAGAACTGCGCGAAAAAACCGGCGCGGGCATGATGGACTGCAAAAAGGCCCTGGTGGAAGTGGACGGCGATCTGGAAAAGGCCGTTGACTGGCTGCGCCAGAAAGGCATGGCCAAGGCCGCCAAAAAGTCCGGCCGCGCCACCTGTGAGGGCGTGGTCACGTCCGTGACCAGCCCCGACGGCAAGCATGTGGCCATGGCTTCCCTGATGTGCGAAACAGACTTTGTGGCCCGCGGCGACCAGTTTCAGGCTATGGCCGCCCGCGTGGCCCAGGCCGTGCTGGAGCACAGCCCGGCCGACGCCGCCGCCCTGGAAGGCGTGGTGGGCGACGAGATCAAGCAGCTTATCGCCTCGGTGGGCGAAAACATGCAGCTGGGCAAATTCGCGCGGCACAGCCGCCAGGCCGATAATGAGGTTGTCGGCCAGTATATCCACGCCAACGGCAAGATCGGCGTGCTGGTTTTTCTGAGCTGCGGCAAGGCCGAAAGCGTGAATGCGCCGGAGATCGCCGAACTGGCCAAGAATCTTGCCATGCAGGTGGCCGCCGCCAATCCCATGGCTCTGGACGCGGGCAGCCTTGACCAGGCCGCCGTGGAGCGCGAGCGCGAGGTTTACCGCCAAAAGGCCCTGGAAGAAGGCAAGCCCGCCCAGATTGTGGACAAGATCGCCGATGGCGCGGTGAAGAAGTTTCAGAAGGAAGTCTGCCTGCTGGAGCAGCCCTATATCCGCGACGACAAGAAGAGCGTCAGCGATATCGTGCGCGAGGCGGGCAAGGCCGTGGGCGACGCCGTCACGGTGACGGGCTTTACGCGCATCCAACTGGCCGCCGAGTAGGCGTGCCGCCGGTCTGCGGCGCGCATTACTCCTGTTGAATCCTGAAGGGGGCCGCGGCCCCCTTTTTTTGTTTGCCGGCGGGCGTTTGCCGGCGAGTGGCGTGAACGAAAGACTTTCTCCGCCCGCCTGGCAAGGCTGGGCCGCAGCCCTCAGCTCTGCTCCGCTCGCTCGTAGGGAATGCGCTCGAAAACCTTGCGGCTTGAAGTCAGGGATATGTGATAATACTGGTTCTGGGGGATGTAGATATAGGGCACATCCTCGCTGCGCTGGCGTAAAAAGAGCGAGAGCAGCACGCGGTTGATGGCCTGATGCCCCACAATGAGCAGGGGCGCGTCCCCGGCGAGAAAGAGCGCGCGCCTGAGGCCGCGCTGCACGCGTTCGCGCAGGATGGCGTAGCTTTCGCCATTGGGATAGGCGTAACCGTACTTGTCCGCGTTGCGGCCCGCCGTGACCTCGGGCATGCTGCGGCGTATTTCTGAATAGAGCATGCCTTCACAGTCGCCGGCCCAGATTTCATCAAACTCCTTGAGGGCCATGACGTGCGCGCCGGGCCGTTCGCCGAGCAGCGGGGCCGCCGTTTCGTGCGAACGGAAACGGGTGGAGGTGAACACCCAGTCAATGCGGTGATCGCGCAGGTGCCGGGCCAGGGCTTCCGCCTGGGAGCGCCCCAGGGCCGTGAGCGGAGGGTCGCCGCCGATGCGGCCCTGCACGTTGAATTCCGTCTGGCCGTGCCGGGCCAGGTAGAGACTGTGCACCCAGACGCTGACCACTATTTCCCTGATGGCCGGATAATAGGGCGAGCCCTCGCAGGGGCGCTCGTCCAGAATGCGGTTGGCCGTGGAATCCACGCAGAGCCAGAATTTTTCGTCCCGCAACGGGCTGTAGATGGATTCATAATAGCCAATGCGCTTCATGAAGCTGGCCAGGGCTTCCTCCTCGCTGTAGGAGGCGTATTCCGGGAGGGTGGCCTTGCGTCGGATGCAGGCGTTGAGCAGCAGCGGATCTTCGTTGACGCACTCCACAAAGAGCACGGGATGGTCGCTGAGCGTTTTTTCCATCAGCGCGCGCCGCGCCGCGCTGGCGTTGGTGGCGTCCAGAATGGCCACATCGCCTTCGCCGGCCAGCCAGGCGCGGGCCTGCTCCATATTGCGGCGGGCAATCAGCTCGCGGGCCTCGCGGCCGAAGCTGTTGTCTGGATTATAGAAATCCGGCTCTGTGGACTCCGCGCCCATCAGCGCCCGGCGCATGTCGCCGTTGTTGAAAATCCGCGCCCGAATGCCCTCGGCCCGCAGGCCCTGGCTGATGCGCCGCGCCAGCGTGGACTTGCCGCGTGCGGGCAGACCCACCATCGCTACATACAATTTTTGCATGATCCCCTCCGCTAGGTTCATGGTAGGGGAAAAAACCCGGAAACGGAAGATGCGGGAAGCTGGCGCGCATGAAGCCATTGGCCCGCCGCGGCCGGTGGATGTGGCGCCGCCGCTTTTCGGCGGCCCTTTCACTCCGCACGGCGGGCGCTCATGACGCCTGTGACGCCCGCCGTTGATGCGCGTGCGTTGCGCTCAGCGCACGCTGAGTTTCAAAAATCGTTTCTTGCCCAGTCTGATCACATGGTCCCCGGCGGGCAGGGGGGTCAGCGCGTCGTCACAGCGCCGCCCGTCCACCGAAAGCGCGCCTTCCCTGATCAGGCGTTTGGCTTCGCCCCGGCTTTTGACCAGGCCGGCGGCCTCCAGAAAGGCCGGGGGGGCGCTCTCCTCGCCGCGTCGGCAGGAGAGGGAAGGCGCGTCGGCGGGCACGCCGCCGTCGGCAAAGACGGCATTGAAGCCCTGACGGGCCGCGTTTGCGTGGTTTTCACCGTGATAGCGACTGACCATTTCGTGGGCCAGGGCCTCCTTGGCGGCCTTGGGGTGCACGCGGCCTTCGTCCACATCGCGCTTCAGGGCGGTGATTTCATCCAGGCTTTTGGCCGAGAGCAGCTCATAATAGCGCCACATCAGCGCATCGGACACGGCCATGACCTTGCCGAAAATCTCTGCCGGCGGTTCGTCGATGCCAATGTAATTGCCGTAGGACTTTGACATCTTGCGCACGCCGTCCGTGCCTTCCAGCAGGGGCATGGTCAGGATGCACTGGCTTTCCTGCCCGTAGTGGGCCTGAAGATTGCGGCCCACCAGCAGGTTGAACTTCTGGTCCGTGCCGCCCATTTCCACATCGGTTTTCAGCGAAACCGAGTCAAAGCCCTGACAGAGCGGATAGAGAAATTCGTGGATGGAGATGGGGCGCTGCTCGCGGAAGCGCTTTTCAAAGTCGTCGCGTTCCATCATGCGGGCCACGGTATAGCTGGAAGCCAGCTTGATGAAGCCCGTGGCGTCCAGTTTGCCCAGCCAGCGGGAATTGAATTCCACCTGGGTCTTTTCCGGGTTCAGAATTTTGAAAACCTGTTTTTTGTAGGTTTCGGCATTGGCCAGAACCTGTTCTTCCGTAAGCGGAGGGCGGGTTTCAGAACGGCCTGAGGGGTCGCCGATGCGACCGGTGAAATCGCCGATCAGAAATATTACCGTATGCCCCAGCTCCTGAAAATGACGCATTTTGTGCATCACCACAGTATGGCCGAGGTGCAGGTCAGGGGCTGTGGGGTCAAAGCCCACCTTGACGCGCAGGGGCACACCGCGCGCCAGCTTTTTGCGCAGTTCGCCCTCGTCGATCAGTTCAGCCACGCCGCGTTTGATCAGGGCCATCTGCCGGTCAATATCCGTCATTGCCGTATCCTTTTTGCAAGCTGCGGTAAAAAATGCCGGGCGCGCCGCAAGGCGGCGCGCAATAACGGAGTTTGATACCCTGTTGGTTGCGGCGGTGTCAAATTTGTGAAGGGCGGGTTTCAGAATCTTTCGCTTTTCAGATGCGCCCGGGCGAGCGGCTCTCTGCCTCGCGACGGCATGCGCCATATGCCGGCCTGACAAAAGCCGAAGCGGGCGTCTTGCGGCGGCCGCATAAAAAGCCGAAGCGAAGACGCGCTACAGGCCGAGCAGGGCAAACACCCGGCTCTGGCTCAGGCCCCCGTGCACGGACAGGGCGGCCACATTGTCCTGGGCGATCATGTTCAGGGTGTCATCCAGCACGCTGTCCACCTCGCTGTCTTCCAGCAGACGGGGCGCGCGAACGTCCACCGTATCCTGCACGGCGGCGGGGGCGGAGCCGGAGTCGTCCTTGTCGGGCATGGTGAAGGCAAAGGAAAGAGCGTGGTTGATGCCGGAAATTTCCATGACGTATCCTCCAGATGTCCGCCGCAGCGGGTGGGGTCAAATTTTCCGTCCATGCAGGCGGACGCTCTGAAGTATGCAAGTTCGATGCCATATTGGATGCGAAATTCCGCGCACGGCGGGTCAATGCATCGTGCCGGGGCATTGAAGCCAACGCGGCTTTGCCGTCCGCAGGCGGCCCGGCTTTCGGTCATTCGGTTCGTCTGAGAAGGTAAACCGCCCTTTGGGGCCGACTCAGGGCAAAGCATGTTGACCTGATGACCGCGAAACCGTGCCTGACCGCAATGGAATTGACCTCGGCGGCGTCAAGTCTGATGGTGTATTCCGACGGCCTGCGTTTTTCTTTCGGCAATTTCATGTCCTTTGTATGCCATTGGTTGCCGGGAACGCCGTCATAATGCCGGGTGACCATATCACAGGCAAGATATCCGCCAATTTTCAGGGCGTCATGATACCGTCCCAGAAATGCGCCAAGCGTGGCGTCGGGTATGTGGTAGAGCCAGTTGACGGAGAGAATGGCATCCAGATTGTCCGGCAACCGCATGGGGCTCATGCCGTCATCGCGCCATATGTCCAGGGGAAGGGAGAGCGACGAGGCCAGGTTTCGTCCGAGTTCCAGCGCGCAGCGCTCAATATCGGCGCCATAAAGATGCGTGAAGCCTTGCTGCCCAAGCCAGAGCAGATTGGCCCCGCTGCCGCATCCGGGTTCAAAAATCGCGGCGTCTCTCGGCAGAACCGCGCTCAGCCAGCGACAGGCCACGCAGGCATGTTTTCTTCTGTTCCGGCTGAGAATGGCGTACTCATGCCAGGACGGCGCCTTGCTTTGCCACATGAGGTCGCTCAGGCGTCTTCGTGAAATGCCTTTCAGGGAATTTCCAAAAGGCAGTCTGTCCAGAACATAGGCAAGAAGCGGGACGAACATGACTTTTCCTCACTATAAAGCTGTATATACCAACATGGCACGCGAATAATTGAGTATACCAACATATGTCATTGGTCAACTTGTCTTGATAGTCTGATTACATGGAAGATTATCCCAAGCTGATTGAGGCTGTGTCTTTGGTTCTCAAACGATTACGGGAAGATGCGGGGTTAAGTAAGCGAAAACTGGCCGAAATTTCTTCCATTGACCGCGTCTATTTGCTTCAGCTGGAGCAAGGAAAATATCGCCCTACCCTCAATTCCATATTCTTTCTGGCGGAGGCATTGGAAATGCCCGCCGCGCAACTGGTGGACCTGATTGAGCGGGAGCAGCGAACGCTGAAAAACGCGTCAGGGGACGGATAAATGCGGCCTGGCCCATCTTTGCGTGAAAGATGCCCCGCGCGGCGAGAGCCGACGCCCGCCGCGTTTCAGGCTTTGCGGCGCGAGAGCCTGGCGCGCGACGCGCAGGCCCGCCCGCGGCTGAAATTTCTTTGGCGCAACAACTGAAGCAAGAATTTCCGCGCCGGCAAGAAAGCGGGGGATTTTCGGGGGGTGCGCTCAGGCGCATGCCCGCCAAAAATCCCCCGCTGGCGCGGTCAGCGCGAAAAAGGCTGCTTTTGGCGGATAATTGTGGCGGAACACAACCAGCAACAGCCCTGGCCAACAGCGCATGAATAGGGTCTGACTCTAAATATCTTCCGTCACCCAGTCCACAATGGGGGCCATGCGCTTGAGCGTATACTGGCCGCTGGCGGATTTCTGGGCCAGGTCGTCAAACTGGCCTTCCACCCGGTAGATGCGCCAGTCGCCCGCGGGCAGGCCGCCCGCGGCCACGGCGTTGTCCAGAGCTTCGCGGGCCTCGTCGGGCGCGCAGAACAGCGGAAAGTCCTGGGCCGAAGGGTCCAGCACCACATCCGCGCCGCCGGCGATGTCAACAATATAGTTGCCGGGCGCGTAGACATAGACGGAAGGGCAGGGGGCGGGCTGGGGAGCGGCCTGCTCCTCCGGCGCGTTTCTGCCGCCGCAGGCGGCCAGCAGCAATGCCAGCAATATTCCTGAGAGGACGCGTAATTTCATAACATTGACCTTCGTTGCGAGGATGGCGCAAGCCTTCAGCGCCGGGCGGCCATGTCGCGCAGGCGCTGGATGCGTTCCTCCAGCGGCGGATGCGTGCTGAACAGTTTCGCCATGCCGCCGTTGCCGAACAGCGGGGCCACAATGAACATCTGTTCCGTGCTGGGGTTGCCCTCCCGCATGGGAATGCGCCCACTGGCCGCGCCCAGCTTGGCAAGGGCGCCGGCCAGAGCCAGCGGCTGGCCGCAAAGGGCCGCGCCCGTGTCGTCGGCCAGATATTCGCGCGAACGCGAAATGGCCATCTGAATCAGACTGGCCGCCAGGGGCGCAAGCAGGGCCAGCACCAGCGCGCCAATGGGGTTGCCGCCGCCTTCACCGTCACGATTGCCGCCAAAAATGGCCGTAAACTGAAAAATGTTGGCCAGGGTCACAATGGCCGACGCCAGCACGCCGGCCACTGTCTGGATGAGAATGTCCCGGTTGACGATATGCCCCACTTCATGAGCGATCACGCCGCGCAGTTCCTCCGGCGGGAGCAGGCGCATGATGCCCTCGGTCACGGCCACCACCGCGTGCTGCGGGTCGCGGCCCGTGGCGAAGGCGTTGGGGGCCTCTTCCGGCACCACGCAGACGCGCGGATTGGGAATGCCGGCATTGGCGGCCAGTTCTTCCACGATGCGGTGCAGATAGGGGGCTTCCTCCGGGGCCAGCTCTCGCGCATGGTACATGGACAGGACGATTTTATCCGAATACCAGTAGCTGCCCACATTCATCACAAGGGCCAGGCCAAAGGCGACAAGCACGCCGCCGCGCCCGCCCAGCAGACCGCCCAGCACGATGATGATGCCGGACAGCAGGGCCAGCAGCAAAACGGTTTTTATCTGACTGGTCATAGATATTCTCCTTGTCTTCAGGCTGTGCAGCGGCATATCCCCCGCAGCATCCTTATTATAAGAATCAGGCGCGCGCTGGCAAGATTCGCGTCAAAGACAGCGTGTCGCCCGATGCTGAAGCGGCAAACGCCGGCGCAAATCCGCCTGGTCATGTCCGTCTGGCCTGTTGCCAGAGCTGAAATACCAGCAGGGTCCACAGCGGTTTGCGCAAATCAGCCCGACCTGAGATGTGCTCGTCCATGAGGGCGCGCACGGCGGCGGGGTTGAAAATGCCCTGGTTGCGCAGCCGCGTTTCGCCGAGCAGATCTTCCATGAGCGGCCGCATCCGTCCGCGCAGCCATGCCGCCACGGGAATCTGAAAGCCGCGTTTGTTGCGGCGCAGGATATCCTTCGGCAACAGGTCGGCAAAGGCCTTTTTGAGCAGATACTTGCGCCTGAAGCCGTGCAGCTTGTGACGCACGGGCAGACGCGCCGCGAACTCGGCCACATCCCGGTCCAGAAAGGGGGCGCGCACTTCCAGCGAGTGCAGCATGGAACAGCGGTCCACCTTGACCAGAATGTCGTCCAGCATGAACTGGCGGGCATAGACGTGAAAGGCGCGGGCCAGGGGGGTCGCCGCCTTTTCCGGCCGCCAGTGCCCGTACTGCTCGCGGGTGGGGGCGAAAAGACTTTCCGGGCGCAGAAAATCATGATGGCGTTCCCGCCAGCCTTCGGCCAGAATTTCATGCTGCATGTCCGGCGTAAAGGCCGTAAGCATGGTCTGCACCCGTTGCCAGGCCGGAGCGCGCGCGCCGCGCAAAAAAGTGGCCACGGCCAGGCGCGGGTTGATGTAGCCGGCCGAGGCGGGCAGATGCCGGGCCAGCGGCTCGATGACGCAGCGCCGTGCGAGAGCGGGCAGGGCGTTATACCATTCCGCCGTCTTGAAGCCGATATAATGCTCGTACCCGGCCCAGAGTTCGTCGGCTCCGTCGCCGCCCAGGGCCACGGTGACTTTTTCGCGTGTGACGCCCGAAAGCAGCCAGGTGGGCGCCACTGAGGCGTCGGCCAGGGGCACGTCCATGCGGCTGACGATGTCAGGCAGTTTATCGGCGCATTCCCCGGCCGAGAGCACGCGCTCGTGATGATCCGTGCCGAAGGCCCTGGCCGCGATGCGCGCGTAGCGGGATTCGTCGTAGCTGGCCTCGGTGAAGCCGATGGAAAAGGTCTTGACCGGCGCGGCGGACTGCCGGGCCATGAGCCCGGCCACAATGGAGGAATCAATGCCCCCGGAAAGAAAGACGCCCAAAGGCACGTCGCTGACCATGCGCCGCCGCACGGCGCGGGAGAGCAGACGGTTCAGCTCCTGGCAGAGTTCATGCTCGTCCCTGGGGTCGGCCTCGTCCGGCACGGGCATGTCCCAGTAACGCTCCCGGCTGACGCGCCCGTTTTCCAGCAGCAGCAGATGGGCGGGCGGCAGGCTTTGCGCTTCGGCGTAAATGGTTTGCGGCGTGGGCACATATTCGTAGGCCAGGTAGCGCATGACGGCCTTTGGCTCCACCGTGAGGGCAAGTTCCGGCAGGCGGGTCAGCGCCGTGAGCTCCGAGGCGAAATACAGCGCATGGCGCTGTATGGTATAAAAAAAGGGCTTTTTGCCAAAACGATCGCGGGCGCAGAACAGACGGCGGCGTTCCGCATCCCAGAGGGCGAAGGCAAACATGCCGTCAAAGCGCGCCAGGCAATCCGCGCCCCAGCGGCGGTAGCCCTCCAGAATGACTTCCGTATCCGAGCTGCTCTGAAAGCGCGCGCCTCCCGCCGTCAGTTCGGCCCTGATTTCGGCAAAATTGTATATTTCGCCGTTGAAGACCACGCTCAGACGCCCGTCGGCGCTGTGCATGGGCTGGCCGCCGCCCGACAGGTCGATGATGGAAAGCCGCCGGTGCCCCAGGCAGACCGGGCCTGACTGCCAGAGACCCTCGCCGTCCGGCCCCCGATGGGCCAGACAGTCGGTCATGCTCTTGACGCTGATGCCGGCCTCGGGGGCGAGAGCCGCGCCGTCCAGACGGCAGATTCCGGCTATGCCGCACATGATTTTTTCCAATGGGCGTACCGGCTGATAAACAGCTCGGCCAACCGCAGGTTGTTGGTATGGGGGTCGAACATCTCTCGCGCCAGGCGCGCGCCGTTACGGCCCATGCGCCGGGCCTCCTCCGGGTGGGCCGCCAGCCAGGCGACGGCCCGGGCCAGCGCATCGGCATCGCCGGGGGCCACGGCCAGGCCGGTCTGGTGGTCGCGCACCACTTCGGGCAGGGCGTTGACCGTGGTGCTGACCACCGGCAGTCCGTAGGCCAGGGCCTCAATGACCGTATTGGGGATGCCGTCGCGGCGGCCTGAGGCGTGCACCACGCAGGGGGCCACAAAAATGTCGTGCTCGCCCAGAATGCGCGGCAATTCATTGTGAGAAATCAGGCCCGGCATGCTCACCTGTTCTTCCAGGCCCAGTTCCTTGCGCATTCTGAGCAGCTCCGCGCCCAGATGGCCCAGGCCCATGACCTTGCCGCCGCCGCCGGCCAGGGTCAGGCGGAAATCCAGGCCGCGTTCCCGCAGGAGGGCGCAGGCCCTCAGCAGAACGTCAAAGCCCTTGGTCACGTCGAAGCGCCCCAGGGCCAGCAGGCGCACGGGCGCATGCTCCAGGCGGCGCGCGGCCGGCCCCTCATCCGCGCGATCCGGGCATTCCGGCAAGGTCAGACTGTTGTAAACCAGCACGGTCTTGCCTTGGGCCTCACCCTCGCCGAAGGATTCAATACGGGCCAGGTCCGCCGCGTTGTTGGCGCGCACAAAGAGCGCCGCGCCCAGTTTGGCCGCCAGATCCGGATCCGCCGGGGCCAGATTGTCGCCGCGCGCCGAGGTGGCAAAGGGAATGCCCGCTATATCGGCGGCCACCCAGGCCGCCGTGGCCGTGCCGCGCGGCCACGGCGCGTAGATCAGATCAATGCCCTCTTCACGAAAGATGCGCCCCAGGCAGCAGCCCGCGCCAAAAGCCCAGAGATTCTCGCCCAGCACTTCCAGACTGCGCCAGCGATGGAACATGCTGCGCCGGAACAGGCGGCAGAATCGCAGCGGGCGGGTCAGCATCTGGCGCAGCGCCTCCAGGGTGAAGCGGAACAGGGCGCGAGCCCCGAAGGAGCGCACGCCGCCCGCCGCCGCCCGCATTTCCGTGGAGCAATGGCGCAGATTCGGGGCATACAGGGTGTAGACGCTCAGCGGCAGATGCTTTTTGAGCCCTTCCACTTCGCGAAAAATGAAAGGCTGGGTGAAAAGCGGATACCACAGCAGCACACAGGCCACATGCGGCAAACCGGCGGGAAGGGGGGCGCGCGCTTCTGGCGCGGCGGAAAGGCGCTGTTCAGTCATGCGGATTCTCTTCAATGGCTTCCCCTGACGCTGTTTTCCTGCTGTACGGTTTTTCCCTATTCCCCGCCTGTTGTCCAGTCGCACGCCGCGGCAGGGCGCGGACAGGGCGCGGAGGCTCCCAGCGCGCAACGCAGTTCGTTCATGGTCAGGCTGCGGACTTCCCAGCCCTGGCGCAGCCAGTCCAGATAGGCTTCGATCTTGCGCATCAGCGCTTCCACCGAGGCCGCGTCGGGAAGATGCGGCGTGCCGCCGGGCAGCATTTCCGAAGAGTGCCAGGTCAGCGACAGCACGCGCCCCCCCCTTTTGACGAACAGCCTGGTGATGGCCCGCATGGCCCAAAGAGGGTGGTAAACGGGCAACAGGGCCAGCGCTCCCCATTTTTTCAGGCCCGCCCGCGCCGCTTTGCCCGCCCCGCCGGGCAGGGTCAGGCACAGGCCCGGCAGGGGACGCAGCAGGGGGGTCACTGTCAGCGGCACCTCAAAAATATGTCTGCCTTCCGCGGGAGTCCAGTAGGGCGAGGCGGGCGCGCTGAAATGATCCGGCCCGGCGGCGGGATTGACCGCGCCGTGCAGGGGGCGCACGGAGGCGTCGCAGAGCACGCCGGCCCGCGCCAGCAACGGCCAGTGCGCGCGGTGCAGATCCCAGCGGCCCATGCGGAATGAGGTCAGCGGCGCGGATTGAAACTCGGCCCCGGCCCGGAACAGGGCGGCCAGCTTGGCGGCCATGAGCGGCGCGGGCACGGCTGACGCGGGCACGCTGGACGCTGTGTCGGGCAGGTTCGCGCCGTCGTTTTCAAGGCGCAGGGGCGGCGTGTTCCAGTGGTGCAGATGCGCGCCGATTTCCGCGCCGTGATGATCCCGCAGGCGCGCCAGAATCGCCCGCGAGGCCGGGTCGGTCAGTACGCTGTGGGCGCAGAAAAGCGTAGGCCGCACCCCCCGTTCCAGCAGGGGCCTCAGACGGGGGAGACGCGCGGTGTTGGCGACGCTGGGCGCGCGGCGGGCGTAGCGGCCTCCGAACAGGCCTTCCTCTTCCACATCCAGACTGACTGCCAGGTACAGGACGTCGCGGCGGGGCATCGGCTTTCAGCTCCTTTCCGTCCGTTGCGGCGGGCAGGCGGAACGGTACAGTTCACAGAGGGCCGTGATATTTGCTCCCTTGTCGAACATGCGTTCCACCAGGGCGCGCCCGGCCTCTGCCATGCGCAGGGCGCTGCCCCGGTTTTCCAGCATGCGCCGCACAGCCAGGGCCAGCGCGCGGGGATCGCGCTGGGGCGTCAGCAGACCGGTCTCTCCGTCGCGGATCACCTCGGCGATGCCGCAAACGTCTGTGGCCACCACCGGCATGCGGTGGGAAAGAGCCTCCATGATGACATTGGGGATGCCGTCACGGTCGCCATTGCCATGCACAACGCTGGGCACCACCAGCATGTCGTGGCTGAGCATGAATTTTCGCAGCCGGTCATGAGGCACGAAGCCCGGCATGTCCACGCAGTCGGTCAGGCGCAGGCGGCGGCGCAGGGCCATGAGCCTGCGCCGCCAGCTTCCGTCGCCCACCAGGGTAAGACGCACGGGCGCCCCCTCGCGGCGCAGCCTGGCCATGGCCGTGAGCAGTTCGGGAAAGCCCTTGGTGCGCGCGAAGCGCCCCACGGCCAACAGGCGATAGGGCGGCCGCATGGGCATTTCGCAGACCGCGCGCCGGGTAAAGGTCAGGCTGTTGTAAATCAGGCGCACCTTGTCCCGCTGCTGTTGCGGGCAGAAACTTTGCAGCCAGCCCACATTGGCCAGATTGTTGGTGCGGATGAACAGCGCGTCGCGCGATTTCTCACGCAGCAGGCCGTCCTGGGGATAGATGTCGCCCGCCCTGCCGGTAAAGGCGAAAGGGATGCCCGTCAGACGCGAGGCCACCCAGGCCGCCGTGGCCGGGCCGTTGGCCCAGGCGGAATGGATCAGCCCCACATTGTCGGCCCGGCATTGTTCGGCCAGCAGAAAACCGGCCATGAAGCACCAGGTGTTTTCCGCCAGAGATTCCAGATTGCGCATGCGCCGAAAGCAGCCCTCACGCAGCAATTGCAGAACCTTGCGCGGTTCGCGGCGCAAAGCGCGAAAAAAAGCCGCCCAGATGCGGAAGAACGCCGGTACGCCCATGCGGCGCACCGGGCCGGGAAATGCGCGCATTTCCCCGGAGCAGCCCTTCAGGACTTTGCCGTACATGGTATAGACGCGTATGGGCAGCCCCAGGGCCATAAGCTGCACGATTTCCCTGAAAATGAAGGTTTCAGAGGAGAGGGGAAACCAGAGCAGCACATACGCCAGCGTAAACGGCGGCATGGCGTCGCCCTGCCGGAGGGCGCTTTCGCTTTGCGCGGGGGAAGAGGCGGTGGATATGGCCTCGGGGGTCGCCTCGGACAGGGACATGGCTTTCTCCGTATGAATATGCAAAAGGCCGAACCGGTTTTGCCGGTCCGGCCAAGGCTGCTTTCAGCGCCCGCTCGGGCGGCCAGGGACGCGCGGCGCTCAGACGCCCCGCGCTTCGTTCGCGTGTTCACTCCGATATTTTTCCACAATGGCCTGAGCCCTGGGAAGCTCTTCCACCACGGCGTCCAGAGTCGCGCGCACATGTTCCTCGGTGTGGGCGGCGGAAATGAAGAAGCGCAGCCGGGCCGTGCCCTCCTTGACCGCCGGGAAGGAGACGGGCATGACGTAAATGCCGCGTTGAAACAGGGCCTGGGACAGAAAGCCGGACACCATGGAGTCGCCGACAATCACGGGCACAACGGCATAGCCCTGGGCCGCGCCCGTATCCAGCCCCTTGCTCTGGGCGTACTCAAGAAAATAGCGGCTGATGTTCTGGAGCTTGTGCACGCGTTCCGGCTCGCGCAGCATGATTTCCAGAGCCTTGCGGCAGGCTGTGGCGATGACCGGCGGCATGCCCACGCTGAATACGAAGCCCGGCGAACCGTACTTGAGAAATTTCACCACGTCGCGCCGGCCGGCAATAAAGCCGCCGCAGCCGCACATGGCCTTGGACAGGGTGCTCATCCACATGTCCACATCTGCGGGGTCAATGCCGTAATACTCGCGAGCGCCGCGGCCGGTCTTGCCCAGCACGCCCAGAGAGTGGGCTTCATCCACCAGCAGCATGCAGTCGTACTTCTTTTTGAGTTCGATGAGGCGCGGCAGATCCGGGATGTTTCCGTCCATGCTGAACAGGCCCTCGGTGGCGATGACCGCGTACTTGTGGTCGCGCCGGTGGGCCTTGAGCATTTCTTCCAGGGCGTCGCAGTCATTGTGGGCGTAAGAGTAGCGCGTCGCGCCGGAAAGGCGCGCGCCCTGCAC
Organism: Desulfovibrio sp. SGI.169; assembly: GCF_050313595.1. Lineage (NCBI taxonomy): Bacteria > Pseudomonadati > Thermodesulfobacteriota > Desulfovibrionia > Desulfovibrionales > Desulfovibrionaceae > Desulfovibrio > Desulfovibrio sp. SGI.169. Next base: position 73,503 of record NZ_JBNPLS010000010.1, read on the forward strand.
CAGAGAGTTGTGAGCCAGGCCGTCATGAAAGATCGCGTCCCGCTGGCCGAACATGAAGCCCAGGGTGGAGACGTTGGCCGCATGGCCGCTGACGTAGATGATGCAGTCTTCCACCTCATACAGGTCGGCCAGGGCGCGTTCCAGCTCGCGGTGGGGCGGGCGTTCGCCGCCCACCAGGCGACTGGCGCCGGCCGAAGTGCCGAAAATGGCGGCTGTTTCGGTCACGGCCGCGGTGATTTCGGGGTGGGCGTTGATATCCAGATAGTCATAGGTGGAGAAGTTGATGTATTCCTTGCCGTTGATCAGCGTGGTGGCCTTGGCCGCCCGCTCGTGGCAGGTAAAAAGAGGATTGTCCATCCCCATTTGGCTGGCCATTTCCACCATCCGTTCAAAGGAGAGCTTGGAACGCATGCGGTTGAAGCTGGAAGCGCAGCCTTCCTGCGCGACAGCGCGCCGCTCCGCCGTGGGGCCGGCCTGACAGGAATGGTGGTTCTTCATGCCTTATCCTCGCGATTGTCAGGATTTTGCCGGCTATGAAACCGGCGTGACAATGTGGCAATATAATTCAGTACAACCTTGTAACGATTCAGTATAGCCAAAGCCACCATGCAAAGCAAGCGCGGAGTGCGCATAAAACAGGCCGCCGTTTTTCCGCCGGTTTTTTCCCGTTCGCCGCCGGGCGCGGAGGCGGGCGGGCTGGACAAGACGCGTCATATGCAATAGCATTGCGCGCCCGATCCGCAAACCCGCCGCCGGATGTCCCGCGCGGCCTTGCGGCGGGCCACGGAGTCCATGCAAGATACCAATTCCACAGCTTCCACAGCTTCCGCAGCGTCCGGCCTGGGCGGCCCCTCCTTTGGGCTCGCGCTGGAAAGCTTCCGGCGCGTCTCGCTGCCCGCTGACGCTTTCGGGGTCAATGCTCCGGTCGCGCCGCTGCTGGCCCCCTGCCGGGATGTGCTGCGTCTGGGAGCGGCGCGCGGCGCGCGGACGGCCCTCTGGCTCTGCGTCGCGCCCGGCTGCCGCCTTGCCGCCGCCCCCGACGCCGCGGCCCGGGGGCTGAAAGAGCTGCTCGCCGGCGAGACCGCCCTGGCGGACGCGCCGCGCGTGCTGATTGCGGATTTCAGCCCGGCCCTGCTGGAAGAGGCCGGGGCTTTTCTGGCGGCGCATGAAGGGACGCTTCTGGCGCTGCTGGTCTGCACCGCGCCGCGCGCCGCCGCCGCTGACGGCGGGCTGAACTGCGAACCTCTGTTGCTGCGCCCGTCCGCGGCCGCCGGGGCGGCTTTCGCCGCGCCGTTTGCGGCCAGTCCGGCGCGCGCTCCGGCGCTGTGCGAAAACGCCGTGCAACCAGATGCGCCGGAAGAAATCGTGCTGGACGGCGTGCGCTATGCGCATATACGCCAGAACGGGCTGGACTGGCGCCTGGCCGGGGTCAATCCGCTGTGGCGGCAGGAGCTTCTGACCCTGGGCGCAAGCCCGGACGCCGCGGCCCTCAGCGCGCTTGAGGCCCGCGGGCTGTGGCTCGCGCCGGCGGTGGCCGCGCCGCCGCTGGCGGTAATGTGCTGCGGCCTGGGGTCGGTCTGGCCGGGCATGGGGCGCGAGCTCTACGACAACTTTCCGGCGGCCAGAGCGGGCATGGATCGCATCGCCTCGCTGGCTGACTGGGACGTGCTGGCCCTCATGGATGAAACGGATGTGGAAAAAATCAGCCTGACCCGCTGGCAGATTCCGTATCTTTTTCTGCTGGAATACGCCCAGTGGAGCCAGCTCGTTTCGCTGGGCCTTAAGCCGGCCCTGATGTGCGGCCACAGCCTGGGCGAACTTATCGCGCTCTGTTTCGCCGGCATTTATGAACCTGAGGTGGCCTGGTATATTCTGGAGACCCGCGCCGCGCACATGGCCGAACTGGAGGCCAAGGCCACGCGCGAAACGGGCATGATGGCCGTGCACGCCGAGGCTGAGGTCATCGAAGAGGCCCGCAAGACCTGGCCCGCGCTCTATGTCTCCAATTACAACACGCCCCGGCAGTTCATCCTGAGCGGGCCGCGCGAAGTGTTGCTGGAAGCCCGCAAGAGCATGCGCAAGCGCCGTATCCCGGCCATAATGCTCAACGTCAGCCTGGCCTTTCATCATCCGAGCATGCGCGTGCTGCGCGATCTCTCCCTGCGGCGGCTGAACGCCCTGGAAATGCGCGCCCCGCGCCTGCCCATGCTCAGCGACATCACCACGGGCTTTTATCCTCATGATCAACCCTCCATCTGCCGTTATATTACGGATCTGGACGAAAACTCCGTGCGCTGGGTGGAAGGCGTGCGCGCCATGTGGCAAAGGGACGGCATCCGCCGTTTTCTGGAGCTGGGCCCGCAGGACACGCTCTGCGGTCTGGTGGGCGACATCGAGCCGCGCGCCCTTTGCCTCTCCGCCGGGCGCAAGGGCAGGGAAACCGAGGGCCTGCGTCAGACTTGCGCCAGACTGTACGCCCTGGGCCATCTGCCGCGCGCGGTCATCCGCGCCGGAGCCTCGCGCGCGAAACAGGAGGGGGCCTCATCTTCCGCCCCTTCGGAAACGACCGCGACCGGCGCGGAGCGCGCGACGGCCGCCGCGCTTCCCGCCCCCGCGCCCGGGCGGATGGGCATTGTGCTGGAAGTGCTGGCCAGGGCCAGCGGCAGGCCGGTGAGGGAACTGCGGCCCGAAATGGATTTGCGCTACGATCTGGCCCTGCGTTCCAGCCGTTTCCCGCTGATCATCCAGGAGGTTGAGCAGCGCCTGGGCCTGAGCGTCAATTTTGAGGACCTGCTCCAGGTTGCGACCATTGGCGATCTGGCGCGCGCGCTGACCGGCGCGCGCGCGGACGCCCAAAGCGGCATGGCGCGAAAGTCCGGGGCCGGCGCTCCCGCATATGCGCGCCGCCGCGCCCCGCTGTGCCGTTTCGCCGGCGGCGTCGAGGGCGGCGATGCCGCCGCCGTTTTGTCGTCCCTGTCGCCTCTCGCGCTGGACCCCTGCGGCCAGGGCCTGCCGTTGCGGCGCGGCGATGTGCTGGCGCTCTGCGTGTTTGATGCCGACCTTCTGCCGGGGCTTTTGAGCGGGCTTGCGCCTTTGGGCTGCGCGCTGGCGCTGCCCGCCGCGCTGCTGGACGCCTGCGCGCCTCTGGCGAAGATGGGGGCGCGTCTGACGCCGCTGGCGCTGCCCGCCGCCGAAGACGGCGGAATGCCGGACGCCGGGAGCCTGCGCGCGGCCTTGTGCCGGCTGGCCGGGCAGGAGGGCCGGATCGACGGCGTATTTTTTTCTCCCCCGCCGGGGGATGCCGCCGCGTCCTCTCTGCTGGAGGACTGCCTGCGTCCGGCCTTGAAGCACGGCCTGCGTTACGCCTGTTGTTTCAGCCGCCTGCCCCTGGGGCCCGAAACGGCGGCAACGGCCCTGGCCGAGGGCGGCGCGCGGGCCGACAGGCTGGCCGGCCTGGCCCGGCAAGGCGGCTTCGCCTGCCGCGCCGTGACGCTGCTGGACGACGGCCAGGGGAGCGCCCCCAATGAGCTTGGCGATATGCTGGCCCGCGAGTTGCTGCGGGGGGACAGCGAACGCGTGATATGGGCCCGCGAACGCGCTCTTTGCCCCGGCGGGACGCCGCGCGGACCGCGCCTGGCGGAAAGGCCGGAATTTTTCCCGCTGGTTTTTCCAGACCCCGCCCCTCCCCTCCAGCCTGCGGCCACCCTGTTTCAGGGCGCCTGCCATTTTTCGCGTTTCGCGGACCCGACCCTTGCCGCGCATGGCGCAGCGGCGGGCAATGCCGTGGGGGCGTCGGCGCCCTGGCTGCCTGTCAGCCGCGCCCTTCAGGCCCTGCTGGAAGGTTCCCGCCTTTTATTGCCCTGGCTGGCCGTCACCGGCCTGTCCGATGTGCGCTTTCATGATTTGCCCTTGCTGCCGCCGGGGGTCACCCGTGAATGCCGTCTGCGGGTGGAGGCCCTGCCCTGGCTGATGCAAGACCGGGTGATGAGCCGCATGTGCCGCGCGGCGCTCACGGTTCGTGAAGTGACGGCCAACGGCAGGCGCAGGGAGCAGTACGCCCCGGTGGCCGAAGGCATGGCGCTGCTGGCCGCCGCTTCCGGCGAGGTGCCGCCGCTCTGGCCCGCCGTCGGGCCGAATGTGGAATCGGATGCCGCCCGCCGCGAGGATGGGCCGGCGGGCGGGGGGCGCGCGGAACTGGCCGCGTTTTATGACGCGCTGGGCCTGGCCGCGCCCTGGCGGATGCTGGCCGACTTCACGGCATTGCCCGGCGATATGTATCGGGCGTCCCTGGCCGCTCCAGAAGCGCCCATTGCCCCCGGAGGCGATTGGGGCTATAGTGATTGTCTGCATATGGTGGAAGGGATAGTCCAGGCCGCGTCCCTGGTTCTGGCCCGGCGGGGGAGCGGCGTGCCGCGCCCCGGTGGAGCGGACGGCGCGGACATGCCGGCCGAGCTGCGACGCTGGCGGCTCAACGCGGCGGGTTTTATCCGCTTCGGGGGCGAGCGTGGAGATCGGGGGCTGTGGAACCTGCAATTGCGGCGTTCCTGGGCTGATGACAGGTTGCTGCGCTTTGACGCGCAGATTGTCGACGCGCCGGGCCGCGTGCTGCTGACCCTCCATCATCTGGAATTTGACCGGCTGGAATCGGCGTCCCCCGCGGAAGAGCCGCCAACCGCCGCCGAACATTGACATGGCGCGCCGTCATTCTCCGGCGCAAACCCGCAAAGGGGCGATCATCGATGCCGTATTTCGCGCCATTCATGCCGCCAACGCGCGCTTTTCTGCCGCTGCTTCTGGCACTGACCCTGCTTTTTCCGGCCTGCGCCTCCAATAAGGCCGGGCTCAAATCGCCAGAACTGCCGGCCAGGCACTGGCTGGAGGAAGCGCCGGGCGTTCCCGTGGAAAACAAGGCCAAGCTGGAAGCCGCCGTGCCCAACCTGTACGACGCGGGCAAGATCTTCAACTTTGAAGACTGCGTTTTTCTGACCATCCAGCAGTCGCCCTTGCTGGTCAACAGCGCCGTGGATCTGGAGATCAAGCGTGTGGCCCTTACCAGCGCCGTCTGGAAGTACCTGCCCGAACCGCGCATGACGTTTCAGGTTTCCAACAACCTGACCCGTCTGAATATGGACAACAAAGACACGCCCGGCGATTACGGGCGAACCAAGCTGCAGGTCGGTTTTTATGCGGCTTTCCCCAACCCCGTGGCAACCTATTTCGAGCATCAGGTGCAGAAGATCATGGTCAATCTGGCCATTTCAACGCACCGCAAGGCCATTGGCGAGGCTGTCTATAAAATCGCGCAGGCCTATCTGAAGCTTCAGGCCCAGAACAGAATCGTGGCCGCCCAGAAAGAGCTTCTGCCCGTGGGCAAAGAACTGATCGCCTACTGGCAGCAGGTGGAGTCTGTGGAGGGCCGTCAGGGCGTGTCGCTCAACCTGGCCGCGCAGCATCAGCGCGAGCTGGAGCTGACCGCTGAAAAGACCCGCATGGAAGAGGTCATGCAGCGCACCCAGCTCAAAATTCTGGCCGGCGTGGAGCCGCAACAGCGGCTGAATGTGGATGCCGAGAGCGCCGGCGATATTCTGGCCGGCTTTGACGGGCACAAGCTGAAATGGGAAGAGCGCTGGCCCGCCACTGAGGACGAGCTCTTGCTGCGCGCGCAGGTCAAACTGTCCGATTATAATATCATGGTGGCCTGGGCCCAGTATATTCCAGACCTGACCATTCAGATCAACAAATACCCGCCAGCCGGCCAGTATCAGCCCGCCAGCGGCAGCGAAGACACCTTTCTGCATCTGAATTTTGACTTTCCCCTGCTGGACTGGGGCCGTCGCTACCGCGGCGTGCAGACCGCCCGCATGCAGAAGGCCCAGGCTTTCCACGAGATGGCCCGCAAGCGCGCGGACTATTCCAATACCTGGCTGCAGGCCGAACAGCGCGTGGCTCTGGCCCAGACCGAGTTCAAACTGGCCAAGACCCGCTTTGACACGGCTGAGCTGCAATACAAGGAAGCGCGCATTTCCTTCAACGAGGGCACGGAGCAACTGCCTGCGGTGGCCAACCGCCAGGAGGCCATGGTCAATGCCCGCATTGCCTACATCAATGCGGAGCTTGAATACAAACTGGCCAATCTGGAATGGATGTATGTGGCCAATCTCTTGCAAGAACGCTTCCTGGGCCTGCCCGCCAAGGAGTTCATCTGATGCTGTCCCCCGCCTTCTTCTCTTCCCCGCGCCGGGCGCTGGGGGCCGCGCTGTGCTGCGCCGCCCTGTGGCTGAGCGCTTCCGGCCCGGTTCTGGCCGCCGAGGCCGCCACCATTCTGACCGGCAAGGTGCTCACCACGGTGACCAGGGCCGTGCCCATCCCGTTTAGCGCCGTTGTGGACGATGTGCTGGTCAAGCCCGGCGATGCCGTGGAGGAGGGCTCTCCCCTGCTGCGCTATCACCTGCAGGAAGAGGCGGAACGCGTTCTGCAGCGCGAAGTGACCACCGGCGCCGGCACCGAGGATCTCAAGGGGCAGGTGCTGGATTTTGAGCGGCGTCTGGCTGAAACCACGGCCCAGCGCAACAAGGCGCGCCAGCTGGCGGCTTCGGGCTTGGGGTCGCGCCAGGCGTTGACCCGTCTGGAAGACGACGTGAACTCCCTCAAGCGCCGCATTGAGCTGCTGCGCGAAACCATTCAGAAGACGGAAAGCAATTTTGCCGCCCGACTCAAGCAACTGGCGGGCTATTTCGGCGTGCCCATCAAGGAGGGCGAACAACTGCCCCCCACGCTGGTGCTGACATCGCCCATCAACGGCTATGTGCTTTCCCTGGACACGACGCTCAATCCCGGCACGGTGCTGGCCGCCGGCACCATGCCTGTCCGTGTGGGGCAGCTCAATCCCGTGCTGATCCAGGTGCCGGTTTATGAGGCCGAGGTGAACGGCATCAGGGAGGGCGACACCGCTGAAGTGGAAATTCCTTCGCTGGACAACAAGAAGTTCACGGCCACGGTCAATGAAATTTCCTGGGTGTCCACTGACATGAGCGTCGCCAACCCCTCCTACTATACGGTGGAGCTGACCGTGCCCAATCCCGACCTTGAACTGAAGCCCGGTTTCAAGGCTGTCGTGCGTTTTGGCGGGGGCAGGTAAGCCGCTTCCATGAAGCTGAAAAGCATTCCCCGGCGGCTCGGCTATATTCTGGGCGCGCAATGGACGCGCGATCTCTCCTGGACCCTGTTCACCATTCTGCTGGCCCGTCGCAGCCCGGACATTCTGGGGCAGATTGTGCTGGCCCTGACCTTCGGCTATCTGGTCAAAACCGTGGCCGATGTGGGCCTGAACGATTTTTTGCTTTCCACCTTCGCCCGGCGCGAGGGGCGGCCCCGCGCACTGCTGGGCGAAGTGAGCTGGCTCAAGCTTGTGGTTCTGCTGGCGGCGCTGGGGGTCACCTGGCTGATCACCGGCTGGCAGCGCTATACGCCGGAATTGCGGCTGATAGTGCTCTGCATTGCCGGCGGTCTGGGGCTGGATGCCGTCAGCGATTCCTTTTTCGCGCTCTGCCAGGCGCGGGGGCGGCAGGATGTGGAAATGCGCATCCGCGTGCCGTCGGCCCTGGTGGGCATCGGTTACGGCATTGTCTGCGTCCTGATGGACGCGCCGCCCATTCTCATCGCCCTGTACAAGCCTGTGGAATCCCTGCTCTGCATTTTTCTGGCGCTGGGCGCGCTGGGCCGCAACCCCCTGCTTGGCGTGGGCATGGAGGGCATGCTGGATTTGGCCCGGCAGATGAAAAACGGTCTGATCTTTACCTGCATGGCTGCCTGCGCCATGTTTTACAACAAGATCAATGTGATTTTTCTCAAGCAATATGGCGGCGACGCGGATGTGGGCGGCTACGGCGTGGCCTGGGAAACCGTGGAGGGCCTGTCCGTGCTGGTTTCCAGCGCGTTGCTGGGCAAGGTGATTTTTCCCCTGCTGGCCAAACTCTGGCAGCAGGACCGCGCCGCATTCCAGCGCCTGGCCGGGCAGACCGCGCGCACGCTCTGGGCGGCTTCCCTGCCGGTGATTTTTCTGATCTGTGTGGAGAGCGACCGCTTTTTGCCCCTGATCTACGGGCCCAGCTACAGCGGCGCGGTGACGGCCCAGCGCCTGCTCACGCCCTGTCTGGCCACAGCTTTTCTGCACAATCTGGCGGCTTACGCCATGATCGGCATGCGTCGGCACAAGCTGCTGCTGGGCTTTTATCTCAGCGGTCTGGCGCTCAACCTCGTTTGCTGCTTCACGCTGATTCCGGCCATGCCCCTGGAAGGCGCGGCCCTTTCCCTGACCATCACCAAGGTCTGGGTGGCCATTCTGACCGTAAGCTTTTTCCAGTGGGCGGCCAGGCCCATGAATCTGTTTCAGTGGCTTTTGATGCTGGGGGCCGCGACCGCCAGCGTGGGCCTGTGGTGGGGCGCGGGGCTGATGTTGCCGCGCGAGATGGCGGAGCTGGCCGGCCTGATGCCCTTGCTCGCCCTGTTCTGGTTCTGGCGGCCCCCGCCGCCTTTTGAAAAAAACGATGTCGCGCCGGCAACGGCGGCCTGAGGCCGCGACGCCGTCACGACATTTTGAGAGACGCAAACCGTGGGGAAGAAAAGCTTTGCGCAACGTCGCCGCTTTTTGCGGAACACCCTGGGGCTGCTGCTGGGCGGGGCGCTGCCCGGCCTGCTGAAGCCCGCGCCGGCCAGCGCCGCTCTGAACCAGGGGGAACCGTGGACCACGCTTATTGATGTGGACGCCTGCGACGGCTGCGGGGCCTGCGTTCGGGCCTGCCGGGCCCGTAATCTGGAGCGGGTTCCCCTGCCGGCGCAGCCGCTGCCCCGCCCCTTTCCGAACCGGGTGCGCAACCAGGACTGGTCTGACAGACGCGAGCTCACTGACAGGCTTACCCCGTACAACTGGCTGTATATTCAGTCCTGCACGGTACAGACGGCAAGCGGGACGCGCAAGATATTTCTGCCCCGGCGCTGCATGCACTGCATCAATCCGCCCTGCGCCAATCTTTGCCCCACGGGCGCGGCCCGGCAGCGACGCAATGGGGCTGTGTACATAGATCAAGGCGTTTGCATGGGCGATGGGCAGTGCGACCGCGCCTGCCCCTGGATGATCCCCCGCCGCCAGTCCGGAGTGGGGCTGTATCTCAGCCTTGCGCCGCGCTTTGTGGGCAACGGCCAGATGTTCAAGTGCGATTACTGCCAGGACTTGCTGGAGCAGGGTCAACGACCCGTCTGTATCGCGGCCTGCCCCCGCCAGGCGCAGACCATCGGCCCGCGTGAGGAAATGGTGCGCAGGGCCAGGGCCCTGGCTGTGAAGCGCGGCGGCGATATTTTTGGCCTCAATGAAAACGGCGGCACCAACAGCCTCTATGTTTTTTCTCAGCCCTTCCGGGATGTGGAGGCGGAGCTGCTGCGCGAGGATCAGATAGGCGCTGGCCGCCCCAGCCTGCGTCCGGCCGGGGCCAGCATGGAAAGGGAAAATCGCCTGGTGAGCACCGTGCTGCTGGCGCCTCTGGCCGGCGCGGCCCTGGCCGGGGTACGACTCTGGCGGGAGAAACAGAAAAGGCGGCGGTCATGAAAGAAGAGCCACGCCTGTTTTCCGCTTTTTTCACGCTGCTTTGGGCGGTCGTCATGCTGGCCGCCATTGTCAGCGGCCTGGCGCATCTGCCTTTTGCCTTTCGCTACGGGCTGGTGTCTTCATGGCGCGCCGCGCCCACGCTGGCGCACTACTGGTCGGCGGCGGCCCTGCTTTTACTGGGGGCGTACGCCGCGGTGGTCTGGTGGGCGGCCGGGCGGCGGCGTTACGCGCTGACCCGCTGGGGCGGCTTGCGTGTGGCCCTGCTCACGGCGCTGGCCGCCACGGGCCTGCTGCTGGTCTTGCACAATCTGCCGGGTTTTTCCATTTACGGCCTGGCCTATGCCGCCATCAAGCTCGGGCATCTGCTCTGCGCGCTGCTTTTGTCCCTGTTGCTGTTTGCCCATTTTGCGCTGCGCATTCTGGGGCGCGGGCGCTGGGTCAGGCCTCTGCCCGGGGCGCGGGGGCGCGACGCGCGGCGGCCTTGAGCTGGCCGCAGGCGGCCTTGATGTCCTGCCCCTTGCTCTTGCGGATGATGGCCGTGATGTGACGCTTCCAGAGGCATTGCTCAAAGGCCAGCACGCGCGCTTCGTCCGGGGCCGCATAGGGCGCCCCTTCGGCGGGGTTGTAAACAATGAGGTTGAGTTTGCCCTTGATGTCGGCCACCAGGCGGGCCAGTTCCTCCGCCTGTTCCGGCCCGTCGTTGACCCCGCCCAGCAGCAGGTATTCAAAGGTGATCCGTTCCCGCGTTTTCAGCGGGTAGGACTTGAGCGCGGCCAGCAGCTGATCCAGAGGCCAGCGCGCGGCCCTGGGCATGATTCTGGCGCGCAGTTCCTGGTTGGGCGCGTGCAGGGAAACGGCCAGATAGGCCAGGCCGCTTGCGCCCAGTTCGGCCAGACCTTGCTTGATGCCGCAGGTGGAAACCGTGATTCGGCGCGGTGAAAAGTTAAGCCCCTTGTCGTTGTTCAGGCTTTGCAGGGCGCGCATGACTTCGCGCAGGTTGAGCAGGGGCTCGCCCATGCCCATGAACACCAGGTTGCGCAGCACGGGCCAGGCCGGACGGGTGTCGCCCAGATGTTCGCGGGCCACCAGAATCTGGCCCAGAATCTCGCCCATGTTCAGATTTCGCTCAAAGCCCATGCCGCCCGTGGCGCAAAAGGTGCAGCCCATGGCGCAGCCCACCTGGGAGGAGAGGCACTGGGTCCAGCGACGCGCGCCCTCGCGGGAGTCGGAAGGAATCAGCACGGTTTCAATCAGCGCGCCGTCTTCCAGACGGAGCAGAAACTTGGTGGTGCCGTCGCCGCTTTTCTGTATCCTGTCCACTTCGGGCCAGGCAATGCGCGCCTTTTCCGCCAGGCGTGCCCGGCAGACCTTGGAGACGTTGCTCATGGCCTCGAAATCGCGGGCCATTTTCTGCCACATCCATTGCCAGACCTGCACGGCCCGAAAGCCGGGTTCCCCCAGTTCGTTCCGCATCCAGTCCGTGAGTTCGGGAAGGGTGAGATTGAGAAGGTTGATCATGCCTTGCCCTGCCGGCCGCGCGGGCCGGCGCGCCGCCCGTCCGCGTTTCGCTAACCCACGGATTTGCGCGCGTACTCCCGCACAAAGGCCACGGCGGAGGTCATGTCCGTCACTTCGCCGGATATCTGGGCCTGGAGCAGCGCGTCGCGAATCACGCCCACCAGCGGGCCAGGGGTCAGGCGGGTTTCGCTCATGATTTCATTGCCGTTGAGCAGTGGTTCCAGCATCTGCTCCGGCGTTTCGGCCCGGTCCAGATATTTCATGTTGTGATTGAACGAGGTGTAGCTGCCTTCGCGGGCCTGTAGATCGGCGCGGGCCATGGCTATGAGGCGCGGGTATTCGTCCAGCGCCTTGAAGCGGCGTATGCCCTTGTCGGTCATCATGAAGTGGAAGCGCATGTGGTGGTTCACCAGATGGCAGAGCAGATCAATGTCTTCCGGGGCAAAGTGCAGGCGGCGCAAAATCTTGCGCGTGACCTTGGCCCCCACCCGATGGTGCTGGTAGAATGTCCACTGACCGTCGAAATATTCGCCCGTGAACAGCTTGCCCACATCATGGAAAAGCATGGCCATGGTGCCCAGCCAGTCGTAATGGAAGCCTTCTTCCGGGTAGTGTTTCATGCACTCCAGAGTGTGCTCGAACACATTGACCTGCGCGCCGTCCCTGTCCCGCTCCTGGCAGACGCAGGACAGGGCCGCCACTTCCGGGATCAGGCCCTGAAGGATATGGGCCTCATACAGCAGGCGCACGAAGCGGTGCATGGATTCGGCGGCCACCTTGCGCCATTCGTCCATGATGTCCGTGGCCGGCACATAGTCCAGCACGCGCACCGATGAGCGCACAATGGCCAGCCATGTGTTGGGCTCAATGGGGATGTCGAAATTGGCCGCAAAGCGCAAGGCCCGCACGGCCAGCAGATAGTTGTGGCGCAAGGTTTCGTCCGGCAGGCCGGTAAGACGGATGCTGCCGCCCTTGAAGTCGGCGAAACCCTCGTAGGCGTCGCCGCTGGGCGCGGGGCTGCCAAAGCCGGTCAGGCGAAGCTGCTGGCGTTCCTTGGGATCCATCATGGCGGCCATGCTGGGCGTGATGCGCAGCAGGGAGAGCTCGGGATGGCCCGCATCCGCCACTTCCAGCGGGTAGAAGCGGAACAGGATGCCGTTTTCCTCCATCTCGGCCATGTCGCGTTTTTCGGATTCTATGCGGGCCTTGGGGAAAAGCCTGGTCAGGGTGTCCATATCCGGCTCGCAGGCGATATCCACGGCGGGCTGCCTGGCGGAGCGCAGCAGTTCCTCCTGCAAGGGGGCGTTGATTACATGCGCGTCATAGCCGTTGCGCAACAGGGTTTTGCAGATGGTGATGGCTTCCTTGAGCGCTTGATGCATCGTGGGCTCCTTGCGAAAGGTGGGCAATGCGCCGTAGTGTATACGAAAAGCGCATGATTGGCGCAATATTGTACTTATGTACAGGACGGGGCCTGAAAGTCAAGCGCGCGCCCGTCTTTGAGCCGGTTCCGCCTGCAGCGGGACGACTGCCGGCATGTCGAAATATAAAACCCATAACGTATTTTTTAATGAGCTCTGAGCCTAACGAATTTTGGAAAATCTCGTGACTGCGCACCCGAAAATATTACCATGCAAGATGCCACGCCGGCTGTGAAAGCTGGCCGCTGGGGGGCATCACCGTCAACAGAAGCGCTTGACGTTCAGCGTTTCCCACGCCTCGACCGCATTGCGGAAGCGCGCGTCTGTCCGGTCGCCGGGCGGCCTTTTGCCGCGTCAGCCAGCGGCATGAGAATGTGATGCTGGCGCAGGCGGGCCGCATCCGAACGGGCCACCTCAATGTCCTCTCCCGCCTCGTTTTTGCCGCAATAGTACATGGCCGTGGCGATGGAGCCCGGTGTGGGGATGAAGCATTGCGTCTGGCGCGGATTCCAGTGGCGCTGGCGCAGCCAGTGGGCAAGCGCGTACATGTCTTCATCCGTACAGCCGGGAAAAGCGCTCATGAGATAGGGAACCACATACTGTTCCCGCCCGGCGGCCCGGCTCTGACGCGCAAAACTCTCCAGAAACGCCTCAAAGGTCGCCAGCGGCGGCTTGCGCATCAGGGCCAGCACCGAAGGCGCGCAGTGCTCCGGGGCCACTTTGAGCTGGCCTCCCGTAAATTCGCCCGTATAGGCGGCCAGCGCTTCGGGGTCGCGCAGGGCCAGGTCCGCGCGCACACCGCTGGCCACACGCACCTGCTTGACATCAGGCAGTGCCGCCACGGCGCGCAAAAGCTCCACATGCTTGCGCTGCGGCGTCACAAAAGCCTTGCAGACCGTGGGAAAACAGCAGCTGGAGCGCCGGCAGCGGCTTTTGCGTCCGCCGGCGGCGACGCCGGGTTCCGCCCCGGCCTCTTCCTCCAGAGCGCAGTGGGCCTGCCACATATTGGCGGTGGGGCCGCCCACGTCGGAAATCGCCACCCCGCCTTTGCTCCGGCGGCCGGAAGCCCTGGCCGCCAGAGCCAGAGCGCGCGCCTCATGCAGGATGGATTCCGCCGAGCGCGAACTGATATGCCGCCCCTGGTGCAGGGCGAGAGAGCAGAACGAGCAGCCTCCGCCGCAGCCCCGGTGGCTGGTGATGCTGGTGCGCAGCATTTCCGCCGCCGGGATGGCTTCCTTGTAAGAGGGATGCGCCTCGCGGCAAAACGGCAGGCTGTAAAGTTCGTCCATTTCGGCGGTGCTCAGGGGCGCGGCGGGCGGGGCCAGAACCAGGGCGCGACCGTCCACAGGCTCAAAGGCCCAGGCGTCGCCCCGGTGCACCTGCTCTTCCAGCGCCTGAGTGAGGCGCAGCAACTGCGGCGGATCGTCCAATATTCGCTGATGTCCGGGCAGCGCCATCAGCGGCGCGTCCGCCAGAGAGGCGGGCAGGCGGGCGGGGCGGCCCTGGGCGTCCAGTCTGTCCAGCCAGGCGGCGCCAGGGATGCCGGCCAGACCGTCCGCGTCCGCTCCCTGATCCAGCCGGCGGGCGCATTCCAGAATGGCGCGTTCGCCCATGCCCCAGACCAGCAGGTCAGCCTTGGCATCCATAAGAATGGGGCGGCGCAGGGCGTTGGTCCAGAAGTCGTAGTGGCTGACCCGTCGCAAGGAGGCCTCAATGCCGCCCAGCACCAGCGGCAGGCCCGGAAAAGCCTGACGCGCCAGATTGGCGTACACCAGACAGGCCCGGTTGGGGCGCGCCCCCGCCTTGCCGCCCGGCGTGTAGGCGTCGTCGCGGCGCTTTTTGCGAAAGGCCGTGTAATGAGCCAGCAGGGAATCCAGCGCCCCGGCGCTGATGCCCGCGAACAGGCGGGGACGGCCCATGACCAGCAGATCGTCGGGCCTGTCCCAGCGAGGCTGGGCCACCAGGCCGGTACGGAAGCCGTGGCGGATCAGCCAGCGCGCCAGCAGCACGCAGCCGAACGAGGGGTGATCCACATAGGCGTCGCCGGTGATCAGCAGCACGTCCAGCCTCTCCCAGCCCAGAGCCCGCATTTCCTCACGGGACATGGGCAGAAATTGCGGCTGGGGGGGCAAGGCTGAAGCGCCTGGGCGGGCCGGCTTTTCCGCAGTGGTCGCCGCATCCCGCATATATGTGGAAACATCGGGGAACCAGGGCGCGCGGGGGCGCGTCGCCGTGGCGTCAGGCGGCGCGACGGGACGGCGCGGTCGTTGTCGCCCGCGTGCGCGCGGGGGGCTTTTTTTCTCTGCCGGAGAAAGCGGCGCGCCGACCGTTTCCGGTCGGCGCGATAAAGCCGCGCTCGCCTCTTCCCCTTTCGGCGTTGCCGCCTGACGCCAGGGTACGGGAAAAGGCGGGGTCTTGTGCGCGTCAGCGGCCATTGGGCGGCGTGACCAGAGGCGCGTCCGCGCTGCCTGGCGGCGGAATCAGGGGGTTGCCGGGCATATTGTCCATGGGCGCGCCCGGCATGGGCGGCATGCCGCCCATGCCGGGCTTCATGCCAGCCGCGTGCCCCTTGAGAAATTCATCCCACTCCACGCGACCGATGGCGCCGTCACCATTTTTGTCAATGACCACAAAGGCGCTTTCTTTCATATGGGGGAACGCCGCCTGAAATTCCTCCAGAACCACCTTGCCGTCCTGATTGGCGTCCATGGCTTCAAACTTGTCTCTGGGGGCCGCTTTGGCCGGATCGCCGGCCGCCCGCGTCAGGCCCGGCAGGGCCAGCAGGCCGGCCAGCGCCAGCAGGGCGAACATCCGCCAGAGAACCGGCCGGGCCGGAAAACGCAGTACTCGCGTCATGGTTTGCTCCTTGGCATGTGATCTTGCGGCGATGTTGCGCCGCCGGGATAAAGGGCATCAGTCAATCCGCCGCCTCTGTCCAGGGGTGACGACCGCGGGGAGCGGATCAGGAAAAGTTTTCCCCCTGTTGCTCCATGCGGTCGATGCAGAGCGTCAGGTTGTCGGGTTCGCCCTGTTTGTGCGTATCCGGGTAAAGCAAGGCGGACATGTAAAAGACGGAATTGAGCTTCAGGGCGGTGCGGGCGCTGTCCGAAAAGCGTTCCAGAGCCAGGGCCAGCCTGAAGCGCGTTTCGCCGGGCAGCCCGGCCAGCAGGGGCGCGGCGTCTGTGTGGAGCGCGGCCAGCATCTCGGCTTTTTTGCGCATTCCGGCATTGTGGCCGGGCGTGTCCCCGGCTTTCAGCAGGCGCAACGCTTCGGCCTCTACGGCCATGATCCGGTCGTGGCGCTCTCGGAGCCATTGAACAAGCCGGGCGAGACTTTCGGCGGCATTCGGGTCAGACATGGAGCCTCCTCGCGCTATGGTCAACATCCGGCCTGAAGGCCGGGATCCGCCAAGAGATTGGAACTCATTTCATGATTCGCATGAAAGGGCTTTCAGAGTACCTTGCCTCTGAAAGCCGCAGTGTCAAAAGCGTCGCCGCATTTCCCCGCGGAGCGACACAAGCGCCTGAAAAACACGGCTTTCGGGCGCATTCAGCCAGGGGCTGAATAAAGCAAGCTCTAGTCCCAATGGCGCTTGTCTTCGATGGGGCGGATCTGCGGGGGCAGACTGCCCGGCGCCAGAACGCGCAATTCGGGACGCAGCTTGATCTTTTCACGGAACTGGTGCAACAGCTCTTCTTCGCGCTTGAAGCCGCTGGTTTCGATAAAGAGGGTCATTTCGTCGATGCCGCCGGGATTGGTGACCTCGATCTGCCAGCGTTTGATTTCTTCAAAGCGGCTCATGACCTGTTCCACCTGATGCGGGTAGACGAACATGCCCATGATGCGGGCGGTGGTGTCCACCCGGCCCACGATGCTCCCCAGGCGCGGGCTGGTGCGGCCGCAGGCGCAGGGGCTGCGGTCGATATAGGAAAGGTCGCCCGTGGCCAGGCGGATCAGCGGGTAGGTCTTGTTGAAGGCCGTGACCACGATTTCGCCCACCTCGCCATCTTTCAGCGGGATGCCCGTATCTGGATGGCAGATTTCCACATAGCAGCGGTTGGCGATATGCAGGCCGGTCTTATGGAAGCATTCATAGCCGATGCAGCCCACATCCGCCGTGCCGTAGCCCTGGCGCATGATCAGGTCGTACTTTTTTTCCATCTGGGAGCGCATCTTTTCCGAGAGACGCTCGCCGGTGACAAAGGCCACCTCCAGGAAAAGATCCTTGCGCAGATTAAGCCCCTTTTCCTCGGCTTTCTGGGCCAGATGCATGAGAAAGCTGGGCGTGCCCACATAGCCGGAAACGCGCAGCTTTTGCATGATGTCCAGCTGGGTGGCCGCGTCGGACGGGCCAGCCGGAATCACCGCGCAGCCCAGGTTGCGCAAGGGCTCTTCAAACATCAGACCCGCGGGCGTGAGCTGATAGTTGAAGGTGTTCTGCACCGCGTCGCCGGGGCGGAAGCCCACGGAATAAAAGGCTTCGGTGTAGCCCCAGTAGTCCTCGCCGCGGTCTTCGGGGTCAAAAATGGGGCCGGGCGACAGAAAGATGCGCTTGAGCTCGCCGATATCCTTGGTCAGCAGACCGCCCAGACGCGGCCCCATGGATTGCAGAAAAATCAGCTCCTTCTTTTTCAGAATGGGAATGTGCTTGATGTCCGAGAGAGTCTTGAACTTCTCCACATTGAACTGCGCGCGGTCAAAGCGTTTTTTGACGTCTTCGGAATAGCGGTAGGCGTAGGAGAGCAGATCCTTGAGCTGGATCAGGCAGTATTGGCGTCGTTCGCTCTCGTCGAGCACTTCGCGGCGGCTGTAGATGCCTTCTGTACGGTCTTTGCGGGTCATGGACGTTCGCCTTGTAATGGTAAATAGGAAGCCCCATATGTAAGCAATGATCTGTACGATTGCAAGAACTTTTTCATTTATTGTTTTATTTCAGGGTATTACATGCAGTCGGGGCGCCTTCTTCAGGACGTCTGGCCAGCTCTGTTCTGCCGGGCTTTTTTCTGGTTCAGAGCGCGTTGCTTCAGGCTGTCATAGATCGGCGTCGACTTCAGACGGTTGGCGGTCAGGGCGGCCAGGTAGGCCGTGACGATAACGGCCGGCGCATTGGACAGCGAACCGGTCATTTCCATCAGCAGAGCCGAGCCGGTAAGCGGCGCGCGCACTGTGGCGGCAAACAGCCCGGCCATGCACAGGATGAGCAGGCTGGCGGTCTGATCCGGGTTGACGCAGCCCAGAGAGAGCAGGGCCGACGCCGCGCAGCCGCCGGCCAGAGCGCCGCCAAGCAGCATGGGCATGAGCAGGCCACCGGCCACGCCGGAGGCGAAGCTCACGCAGGAGAACAGAATTTTGACTGTCAGCAGCAGCAGGAGCGCGCCCAGCGGCAAGGCCGCATTTTCCAGATCCAGCGCGCTCACGCCAAAGCCCGCCAACACCTGCGGATAGCAGTAAAGCAGCAGGCCGCTGATCAGAAAGGGGCTCAGCGCCCGCGCCGGCTGCGGCAGCAGCGGGCAGCGGTCGGCCCAGAGGGTCAGGCGGATCAGAATGGCGTTGTAGACCGCGCCCAGCACGCCCGCCATAACGCCCAGCAGGGGCACAATCCACCATTGCGCCGGCGAAAGCGTGTTCGTGTGCTGAAAGGGAAAAACCCGGCCGAAGCCGAAAAGCGCCTCGGTCACAAACCAGGCAGAGGCGGCGGCCAGCGCGGTAAACAGCAGCATGGGGCCGCTGATCACGGTTTTCATTTCTTCAAAGGCAAAACAAAGTCCGGCCGTCGGAGCGCCAAAGGCCGCCGTAAGGCCGGCCACGCTGCCGCCGATGAGATAGCGCGGCATGCTCCGGGCCTTGTCGTCATGCCAGATGCTGCCCACGCCGCAGCCCACGGCCGCGCCCATCTGGATGCAGGGGCCCTCGCGGCCCACGGAAAGCCCGCCTGTGAGGGAAATCAGGGTTCCCGCGAATTTGGCCCAGAGAACCCGGGCCCAGCGCATGGGCAGATGCCCGGCCACGGCAAGCTCCACCTGGGGGATGCCGCTGCCGCTGATCAACGGCTCGTGGCGCAGCAGACGCCAGGCCACAAGCCCCAGAAAAATCAGCGCGATAAAAACGCCCACGCCCACCAGCGGGTCGGCCAGACTGTGCCCTTCCATATAGTTCACCACCGCCGCGTTGATCAGCGTGTAGGCCCGGCGAAACAGGCCGATTACCGCGCCGGCGATGCCGCCCGTGAGCAGGGCCTGCAACATGAGCCGCCACACGCCCAGGCTTTGCAGAGCCTGCATTTCGCGTAAAATGGGAGGAACCGAAGCGCGGAACTGCACATGAACTCCTTGACGGGGCCGCGAACAGCGCGAGTATGGCCGCAAGACGCGCAAGATTCAAGTTTTTGTGGCGCTTTTCTCAAAAAACGCTTGCCAAAGACCCGCCAAGCGGGTAGAAGATTTCCTCACACGGGCCGAGGTAGCTCAGTTGGTAGAGCAGGGGACTGAAAATCCCCGTGTCGGCAGTTCAATTCTGTCCCTCGGCACCATATATTTCAAGGGGTTACATTATTGTAACCCCTTTTTAGCGGGCAATTTTGCATTACCAGCGCGTCACCATTTCCCCTTCTGATTTTGTTGTGAGCTGTCGCGCAACATAAGAATTTT